>JBEANM010000188.1:0-2856 GCA_041165425.1 Verrucomicrobiota bacterium | reverse complement strand
ATACCAGTGGGTGACCGTGGTCCAATGGCCCCGGCCTTTTTCCGCGGCCGGACCGGACCCCTCTGCGGCCGTTTCCGGCGACCAGTACCGCCGGCAAACTGGAGGAAGGACCGGCTTCCAATCGTGGCCGGTATCCGGCACCACCGCCCCCCGCCCCATTGAAAGACCCACGCTCCAAAAGGCATTGTGGCCCTCGAAATTCATCGGGCTGCGATACACCTGCGACCAGATCTGCGTGAACGCCGGATCCAGATCCACATAAACCCTCGCGGCCGCACCCGCGACCAGATCCTGCCTTTTGAAATGCCCGGAAAGATTGAGAAAAAGATCAGCTCCTTGGGCAAATTCCTTCAATCCCTTCTCCTCCACGGTCTCCCCCTCGACCAACAGGGTGGCTTGCTGATTCCAATCCAGATCTCCCAGGATCGATTTCCAGTGGGCGAGGTTGAGACTTTCCCCCAATCGACACGGCCGGCCCTGGCGATCGATGAGCTCCTTGGCCTGGAGAGACTCGACCATCCATACCTCCCAGCCCAACTCCCGCAAACCGGTGGCCCACTGCAAAAAAGCCCAGGAGTTGCCGGCCGCGTTTTTGGGGAATCCCGCCACCCCCACACCCACGACCGCCCGCTTTTTCAACGCGGCCCCGGTTCTTTCCGCGTGGTCTTAGGAAAACCGGACGTCTTTGCCCGGATCCATCTCAAATTCCAGCACTTCGATCTTCTGGGAGTTGGGCTTCAACACCTGCGACTCAAACTGGTGGTACAGCGGATGGTCGAAAGCGGAGTTGCGCTTGAGGCTGTTCTCAAACTCCAGCGCCAAAAAGAGATCATGAAAGGAGTCATGCCCATTCAGGGGGATCTTCTTCCCGCAAGCCAGGCTGAGGACGTCCTGGATCTTCAAAAGCCGGATACGGCTCTCCACCATGATCTCCTCCACCCGGTTGGCCGGTAGGCCTCCCTTCAGTTGGATGAGCTTTAGATGGTGAATCATGGGAGGAAGGAGGTTGCGTAAACCCCTCACCCGGTGTCAAGAAACCCCCCTTTCGCAATTTCATGAAAAAAGCCCTTGCCAAGACCCATATTTTCCGTGTTATTGTGTAAAAATGTTCACACGCACAAATGGCCGTAAAACCGATACCCTGGACGCCACTTTCAGCTATCCTGAAACATCTAAGGTGAGTACTGCACGCATTGATTCCTCCGGACGTTCCGCCCTCATCACCGATCTGGTGGAGATCAAGGGCACCCTCGCTTTCGACGGCCCCCTCGAATTCAACGGCACGTTTGAAGGCGAAATTATCTCCCAAGGTACCCTCACCATCGGACCGGAAGCCGTCATCAAGGCCGAAATCCACGCCGCCAAGGTCGTCATCCGCGGCAAGGTTCAGGGCAATATCACGGCCACCGAATCCATCGAAGTGTGCGACAACGCCCAACTTTTCGGCGACGTTCGCACCAACAAATTCATCGTATCCGAAGCGGCTCTTTTCCGCGGTCGCTCCGATCCCATCGAGGGCAAGGCCGACTCCCCCGAGTTTTCCCCCACTTTCCGTCGCCTCACAAAAACAAAGTAAACCTGCCGAAGCGGGCAACCCGTCGGCTAGAAACCGTGGGAGGCGGAACGGAGCAGGTACAAATAGGGTTGGCTTAAAACTTCTTCCACTCCCCGCTTTCCACCTTCCACGCCTCAACCTGCCAACGATTCCCCCACCGCTCTCACTTTTCCGCCTAATTCCACCGTCAGCTCCGTGAAGCTGATCTTCTCGGCGATCACTACCCCCTGCGGCCCCACCCGCACCGGGCCCGTAAACCTCGCCACCGGACAACGTAACTCTCCGTCAATCTCCCCGCTGCCAAACTGAATCGGCTCTCCGCACTCCATGGAGGCCCCGGGAACAATCTCCAGCTTTCCGCCCGAAGCCCCCGTCCGCAACTTCGCCTGCCCTTCCACCCTTAGCCATTCTGGCGCCTCGAGATAACCGCTCGCCCGCCCCTGCAGAACCATCCGCGCCGCCCGCGCCCTCGATCCCCCGAAGTTTCCCTTCGGCCCGATTTTCAGCTCACCCTCGAGACTCAAATTTCCTAGGTGTTCCCCGGTGATTTCACGATGCCCCAGTTCCAGGTGGCGACCGCACTGCAAACAGGTCGAGGACTGTGCCGCCTCCGCCACTTCCTGCACGGAACCGCACTCCGCGCAGGTCAGCTCCTTCTTTTGAATAACCGTCCGCTTGACCTTGCGCCTTCCCGCATCCTTCGCCCGCGTGGATTTGAAATAGTGCCCGCAACCCCGGCAAACCGTGGAGATGAAATTTTCCGACTCCCTCTGCGTCTGCCCACACTCCGGACACGCTACTTCGATTTTGGTCAGGGTTGTCGGCATGCCTTAGCCCACCTGCAATTCACCGCGAAACTCCGCCCCCGGCTCAATCCGCACCGCCCGCCCGCTGCATCGGACCTTCACCTTGGCCTTGGGCCCGATCCAAACCTGGCCCTGGATATCACCGCCCCATTTTGCACGATGACTTTTCCCGACCCCACCACACTCCCTTTGACTCCCGCCCCCACCACGGCGTCTTCCCGGAATTTTACATCTCCCCAAATCTGCAATCCCTGACTGGCTATGGACTTTTCCCCGAGGCCCGGATTTTGCTCCGCTTTCACCGGATGATTTTGCGGGTAACCCCCGCCCCGCTCAATGCCCAACTCCCGGTTCCGTGGGTGGAAAATGAAATGGAACAGATGGAAAAAGATGGAAGAAGCTTCACGCCTAAGGCATGCCCCGGCTAGGACTCGAACCTAGGACCAAGTGATTAAGAGTCACCTGCTCTACCAACTGAGCTACCGAGGCGAAGAG
>JBEANM010000187.1:0-2663 GCA_041165425.1 Verrucomicrobiota bacterium | reverse complement strand
GATAAACTTCTCCTGATCCGCGGAGCGGTGCCGGGACCGAACGGTAGTCTCGTAATCGTGCGGGACGCAATCAAAGCCGAGGTAAAGGCCTAAACTTCCGATGAGCAAAGCCAAACCCATCAACCTCGCCGCTGCCGAAAAAGCACTCGGAGTGGAGCTCTATAAGAATCGCAAAGCTAGCCAGGCTTTGCATGAGGCCGTCACGGCCTACCGGGCAGCTCGTCGCTCCGGAACCCATTCCACTCTCACCAAGGCCACTGTCGATCTTTCCGGAAAAAAGCCCTGGAGGCAAAAAGGAACCGGCCGCGCTCGTGCCGGCTACAAGTCTTCGCCTGTCTGGGTAGGGGGCGGTGTGGTGTTCGGTCCGCATCCGCGGAGCTACCGTAAGAATCTGCCCAAGACCGTTTTAAAAACCGCGTTGCGTCGCGCCATAAGCGACCTTGCCACCAAGGGAACCCTTCACACGGGCAGCGCTCCCAGCCTCAAGGCGGCGAAGACCAAGGAGCTCATCGGCTGGATCAAGGACTCAGGTCTGCCGCTCTCGTGCTTGATTATTACCTCCAAGCAACCTGAACAAAACCTGCTTAAGGCTGCCCAGAATCTAAGGGAAGTGGATTTACGGACGGCCCGGGAGGTGAACGCAGAAGATCTGCTTCGTCGGCGTCAGGTCTGGGTTTCCGAGGATGCTTGGAGCGAGTTGGGCAAGCGTCTGCAAAATAAGAGTAAAGGGGAGGCCAAATCATGAGATCCCCAACCGAAGTCATTGTCCGGCCCTGCGTTTCTGAGAAGGGGACGAGGCTCGCCTCCGCCCATAACCAGTATCTTTTTGAAGTGGCGACGGATGCCACCAAGCTTGAGATCCGCCAGGCCATCACGGCCTTGTTCGGCAAGAAGGTGCTTCGGGTGAACACCTTTCGCCGGGCGGGTAAAATTCGTCGTTCCCGTCGAGGCG
Organism: Verrucomicrobiota bacterium; assembly: GCA_041165425.1. Lineage (GTDB taxonomy): Bacteria > Verrucomicrobiota > Verrucomicrobiia > Methylacidiphilales > Verrucolacustridaceae > Verrucolacustris. The sequence continues at coordinate 1,711 of JBEANM010000187.1, read as the reverse complement.
AGATGGGGCGGAAAAACCACACCAAACGGGCGATCATCACTCTGGCCGCCGGCCAAAAACTCGAAACTGCCTAAGGAGTAGCACCATGGCCCTCAAAGAATTCCGCCCCCTGACGCCGTCCCTGCGTTACACCATGCTCCGAGACTTTTCCGAGCTGACTCCGGATTCCAAGCCGGAGAAAAAGCTCATGGAAATTAAGCGCCGCACGGGCGGGCGGAATGCTTATGGAAGGATGACGTCCCGGCATCGCGGGGGAGGGCACAAAAAGAAATTCCGGATCATTGAGTGGAATCGTCGCAAGCGCACCACGCCGGGAACTGTTCTGGGTATTCAGTATGATCCGAACCGCTCGGCGCGTATCGCTCTGGTGGAGTACGGAGCCAAGGATCGTGCCTACATCCTTGCCCCCGAAGGCCTCAAACCTGGCACCAAAGTCGCCGCCGGCCCTGCTGTTCCGGCCGAGATCGGCAACGCGCTGCCTTTGCGGGCCATTCCCCAGGGGCTTCCGCTCCATAATATCGAAATGGTTCCGGGACGAGGCGGTCAGATTGTTCGTTCGGCCGGGACCGCCGCAATTTGCACGGCCATCGACGGGGATTATGCCTTGCTCAAACTGCCTTCCGGTGAAATTCGCCGTCTCCACGCGGACTGCTATGCCACCGTCGGCCAGGTCGGCAATGTGGCTCACGAAAAGATCAGTCTCGGCAAAGCGGGTCGGGCCCGCTGGTTGGGTCGTCGGCCCCATGTCCGGGGCATGGTGATGAATCCGATCGACCATCCGATGGGCGGCGGTCAAGGCAAGAGCAAGGGTGGCGGCGGACGCCAGCACCCGGTTTCCCCTTGGGGCCAGTTGGCTAAAGGCCTGAAGACCCGCCATCGGCATAAACCCTCTAGCCGGTTCATCGTGCAAGACCGGAGAAAGAAAAAGGCGTCATGAGTCGCAGTCTGAAAAAAGGTCCCTTTATCGATGACCATCTGATCGTAAAGGTTCAGAAAATGGGTGCTGCCAAAAAGCCGATTAAAACCTGGTCCCGACGCTCCATGATCGCCCCGGAGTTTGTGGGGCACACGTTCCTCGTTCACAATGGTAAGGCCTTCAATCCTGTGTTCGTCACCGAGAATATGGTCGGGCACCGTTTGGGGGAATTTTCCCCCACTCGGGTTTTCAAGAGACATGGTGGACATACCGAGAAGGTGACGAAATGAAGTTTTTTCTTCTGGCACTTTTTACTGTTACGACCCCCGTCTTCGCCAAGGCTAAGATCGACGAACTCGCTATGGCCCAGGCCGAAGCCAAGGCCTATCGCGAGGCCTGGCTGGAACTCAAGCGTCGCGACGAGTTGTTGGGGCTTGCCTCGCTCAGTCCTGAGGCCCGTGACAGCCACGATAAGGTTGCCCGGTTGGCTGGGGAATTGATTCGTTCCGAGAAGGCCCGGCTGGAAATTTTCGACAAAGCAAAATCGGCCGTCGAGGCCGCGGTGAGGTGGGCTGCGGAATCCGATGCCGCCAAACGCGCCACTGCTCGGTCGGAGTTTGAGTCCGCCAAGCGGACTCTGGAGGCGACTATGAAACAGGCTATGGTCACCCGTCCGACGGCTTCCGGTCTGACGGATGCCCAGATTGTGGCGGTAGACCGTGATCAGCAGGCGGTGGTGTTGAATCTGGGGAGCCTCCAGGGTGCTAAGGAGGGGATGCCCTTCCGAATTCTCCG
>JBEANM010000186.1:0-2685 GCA_041165425.1 Verrucomicrobiota bacterium | reverse complement strand
CCAGATTTCCCAGCCCTCGCAAATCGCGGTCTTCGGTACCTCGGCCCAGCGGAAACCCGGCTATCCCCCGCCCACCCTGGAGGAATTTTATCTGATCAACGAACGGGAGAGGACCGTCCACGCCCGCTTCGGCAAACAGGCCCTCTTCGCGTTTGCGGACGGGCATGTCGGCAGTCTCCCCCTCGTTCCCGGCAGCGAGGATCCCACTCTCGGCTCGATCAAGATTGGTCGCGTCGCTCGGAACTCCTTGGATCCCGCCCTGCAGCCCTGATGCCCACGCCTCTGCCAGAGGCCAACAGACCTCCGCGAGAACTAACCGCTTATCTCCACCAAGGTCCGCGATTCGTCATCCGGTTCAAAGCCGCCTGCTGAATCTGCGCCGAGATGCCCGAGTTCTGTAAAATCAACCGCGCCTGGGCCTCGTCTTTCCGATAAAGATCAATCAGGGCTCCGGCGACCGCTCTCTCTTGGGTCGCTGGGTCCGCCACCATGGCGGCCCATTTGATCCCTGCCGTCGGATCATCCTGCCCAACCTGTCGGGCCAGGGTTCCTGCCATCATGTCCCGGCTTTCGCCCGCCGGCTGGGAAGAGACATAAGCCGCCGCGCCGTTGGGATCCGCATCCGCCCAATTGGAGATCGCCGAATAAATCGCCCCACGCTTATCCCGGCCCGAATCCAAGGATGCCGCCCAGTTGGCCGCGGCCATGGGATCCCGTTTGGACCACTCGTCTGCGACCGTGCCCACCAGCCCCCGCCAACTATCCGGATTTCGGTTCTGCACGGCATAAGCGGCGGCGGCGGCGGGATTGAGATCCGCCCACTGCTCCAACAAGTCCCGGCGAATGTCCCCTTGCAGCCCGTCACTCAGACCCAGACTTCCCAGCTGACTGATCGCACCCTGCGGATCTTTTTCGCCCCAGCCGGCCAAAGCCTCCCGCAACAGGTTGGCGTTGCCGGTTTCGCTGTAAACTTGCGCCGCATAGGCCGTGGCCCCCGGTCCGTCCAACTGCCCCCAACGCTTAAGAATTTTTTCCAGGGCCGCTTTCTTCATCGGCCCCTCGGGCAGGGATTCCGCCCAAGCCAACGCTTTTTTGACCTCCTCCAGACTGGCCTTGGAGAGAACATCCTCGAGCGCCCGCTCCCGCTGCCGCGGACTCCCCACGGCCGCCGCCCGGACCACATCGTCCGCCGAAACGGTTTTGGCTTCAGTCTCCGCGGTTTGCCATTGCGGCTCAGCCTCCGCTTCCCCCGTGGCTTTGCCTGGGGAAATTGCCGCCGCCTCCGGTGCCGCCGATGGAGCCGTCACCCTCCCCAAACCAAACCCAGCCACCAAAGCGATCCCCGATGCCGCGGCCACCGGCAAGACGCCTGCCCAAAGTCCGCCCACCAGAGGTGCTTTCATGGGATAAAGTTAACCCGCAAGGACACCCTGTCCAACGATTCGGACGGAACGTTTTGGCGCACAGTTCCTGCGTTACTTGCGGTTTCCCGCTTTACGCCGCCACCTTGAAACAGGTCTTACTCCCGGTTGCCCCGCAGCAGTTCTTGAACTTTTTGTTCGGGTCCATCGGGCATGGATCGTTGCGCCCCAGTTTGGGCCCCTGCCGCTTCATCGGCGCCAGGGCCTCATCCACTGCGGTCGAGGCGGCTCCTCCGCCTGCGCCCATGCTCATGGAACCCTCCGTCGGTGCAGCCGCGGGCGCCAGCCCGGGCACTTCCCCTCTTCCGGTCCGCTGCGGCAGGGCCGCCAGGAAATGTTCAAACGCCGAAAGACTCGAGGCCGAGCGGAACAGGTTCAACACCACTTCGCTTTTGATCCGCTCCATCAGCTCCTCAAACATCCCGTAGGCCTCCCGCTTGTACTCGATCAGCGGATCCTTCTGCCCGTAGGCCCGGAGATTGATCGAGGTGCGCAACCCGTCCATGGCGTACAGGTGCTCCTGCCACAGCCGGTCGATTGCCCCGAGCAGCACGTACTTCTCCAAGGCCTTCACCGCCTCCGGATTTTCAAACTTCACCTTCAGCTCATACGCCTCCCGCACCCGCTTCTTCAGCAGGGCCTTCCAGGCATCCTTCCCGCCCGCGTCCTGCAGCTCCTCCTTTTGCAGCCCCAGCGGCATCGCGGTGTTGGCCCAGTGGATCAAGCCGTCGAGATCGACCGGATCGGTTCCCGCCCGCGTCTCCACCTCGGCCCCGATCCGCTCGTCCACCGTTTCAAACACCTCCTTGCGCGGATCCGGCGTCGTCAAAATATCCGTGCGCCAGCTGTAGATCACCGTCCGCTGCTGGTTCATCACGTCGTCGTACTGCAGGGTGTGTTTCCGGATCTGGTAGTTGCGCTGTTCCACCCGCTTTTGCGCCGTCTCCACCGAACGGTTCAGCCACGGATGCTGCAGGCCCTCATTGTCCTCCATGCCCAGCTTCGTCATCAGGCCGGCGATCCGGCGCGAGTCCCCGAAATTCCGCATCAGGTCATCCTCGAAGGAGATATAAAACTGGCTGGATCCGGGATCCCCCTGCCGGGCACAACGGCCCCGCAGCTGCCGGTCGATCCGGCGGGACTCGTGCCGCTCGGTTCCCACCACGTGCAGTCCCCCCAGGTCGGCCACCCCCGGCGATAACTTAATATCCGTGCCCCGGCCCGCCATGTTGGTGGCAATCGTCACCGCCCCCCGCTCCCCCGC
>JBEANM010000185.1:0-2715 GCA_041165425.1 Verrucomicrobiota bacterium | reverse complement strand
TTCGATGCCGGGCCTGGAGATTTTGAATGATGACGTGCGTTGCACCCACGGGGCGACGACCGGGCAGATCGACAAGGACCAGCTCTTTTACCTGATGGCCCGGGGCATTGATCCCCGGACCGGGGCGCAACTGTTGGCCCATGGTTTTTTTGAAGAGGTGATTGACCGGGTGCCTGACCCTAAAATCGGTGAGGCGGTCCGGACGGCCGTGGCGGAGAAGTTCGCCTCCATGCGGGGTTCCCGGAAGACCAAGGCTCTGGTGCGAAAGAGGGCCGCACGCGCGGCAAAAGTTTCCCCGGCCAAGAAGCCGGTGGCCCGAGGGCTGAAGAGAGCCATCAACATCCGCGCCCTGCAGGGGTTGTCGAAGTAATTTGGTTCGGGAACGCCGCCCGTTTTTGCGATAGGCTTTTCGGATGCCTGCGAACGGAGCCCAAGCCTGCTCGATTCCCGCCATCCCCATGGACGAGGGGGATCGGCAGAGGGCGTTGGAGGATCTCAAGCTCATCGATTCCCCCCAGGAGGAGCGCTTTGACCGGATCGTCCAGCTGACCCAACTACTGTTCCAGGTGCCGATCGCCTACATTTCGCTGATCGACAAGGACCGGCAGTGGTTCAAGTCCAAGGTGGGGATCGAAGCCAATGAGACCTCCCGGAGCGTTTCGTTCTGCGGACACGCCATCCTGGAGGACAAGGCGATGGTGGTGCCGGACGCGCTGCAGGACTACCGCTTTGCCGCCAATCCGATGGTGCTGGGCGAGCCGTTCATCCGTTTCTATGCCGGCCAACCGCTGCGTGGCCCGTCGGGCCACAAGGTGGGCACGCTTTGCCTGGCCGACAAGGAGGCCCGGGAGTTCAAGGAACATGACCTCAAGCTGCTCGCCCAGTTGGGCAAGCTGGTGGAGCGGGAGTTCACCCTGCTCGACAAAATCCAGATGCAGATTGAGACCCTGAAGGCGAAGGAGGCGCTGGAGAAAAAAAGTCAGGAACTGGAGAAAGCCGTCACGGATCTTTCTGCGGAAAAGCAAAATTCCGAATTCCTCCTGAAGAACATTTTTCCAGGGGAAGTGGCGGACGAGCTGCGCGCGAATGGAAAAGTCAAGGCGGTGGGGCACGAAAAGGCGACGGTGCTATTTTCCGACTTCAGCGACTTTACATCCGTGGCGGCCACCTACTCGCCGGCCGAGCTCGTCGAGGAGCTGAATCGAGCCTTCTGCCTGTTTGATGGCCTGAGCGCGCGACTGGGTGTGGAAAAGCTCAAGACGATCGGGGACGGCTACCTTTGTGTGTCTGGGCTGCAGGGCGATTCCGTGGAGGCGGGGATGAAAATACTCAAGTTCGCCCAAGAGATCCTGGCTTTCACCCTGAAGCGGAAAGCGGAGGTGGAGGGCGCCGGCAAAAAGTACTGGAACATCCGGATCGGAATCCATTGTGGCCCGCTGGTCGCGGGGGTTGTCGGGGTGAAGCGGATGGCCTACGACATCTGGGGTGACACGGTGAACATCGCCGCGCGGATTCAACAGGGGTCCGAGCCGGGTCGGATCAACCTTTCCAAGGATTTTTGGGATCTGATGGGGGATCGGATTGAGACCGAGGCCCGCGGAAAAAAGCCGATCAAACATCACGGGGAGATCGAGATGTTTTTCCTGCAGAATATCAAGGGATGAAACCAGGGGATACGACCAAGCTACGCCGTGAGGTGAAGGCCACGGCCATTCCCTCGGGATCACCCCTGAGTCTACCGGCGGAGACGGAGGTGACGCTGACCCAGTCGCTTGGCGGAAGCCACACGGTGGCGGGATCGTTTGGTTTGGCGCGGATCGAAGAGAAGGATCAGGACGCGCTGGGCTTGGCCAAGGTGGAAAGTGCGGCACCGGCGGTCGATTCCAAGGAGCCGGCGGATGAAAAAAAGGTGTGGGATAAGCTCAAGGAAGTGTACGACCCGGAAATTCCGGTCAACGTGGTGGATCTGGGGCTGGTCTACAGCATGGAGTTGAAGCCGTTGTCGTCGGGAGGCGCGCGGGTGGATGTGAAGATGACCCTGACGGCGCCCGGCTGCGGGATGGGACCCACGATCCAAGCCGATGCGCGGAACAAGGTGTTGTCTGTGCCCGGGGTGAAGGAGGCGGAGGTGGAACTGGTGTGGGAGCCGGCGTGGAACCAGTCGATGATCTCTGAAGTAGGGAAGATGAAGTTGGGATGGGTGTGAATGGAGGGGTTAGGGGATTCAGGGGTTAAGGGGGAGATAGGGGATAGAAAATGGAAGACGGGGGCTCCCCATACCCCATCTACCAACAACTCCCATCTTTGGCTCAGGGCGCGGAACGGCGGTCCGGTCTAGCTTGAGATAGGGCCCGTCCTCGGCAAACTAACAGGCATGAAGGGCAAAAAAACCAGCGGGGGGATGAGGGAGTTTTCGGGGCCCTTGGTAGACGGCCCGGAAAGGGCGCCGACCCGGGCGATGCTCCACGCGGTCGGCTTCCAGCCGGACGATTTCCGGAAGCCGCAGATCGGCATCGCCTCCACTTGGAGCCAGGTGACTCCCTGCAATATCCACATCGATGAGCTGGCTCGGGAGGCAGCGGTCGGGGCCAATGAGGCGGGCGGTAAAGCAGTTATCTTCAACACCATCACAATTTCTGACGGCATCTCCATGGGAACGGAGGGAATGAAGTATTCGCTGGTTTCGCGCGAGGTGATCGCGGACTCGATCGAGAC
>JBEANM010000184.1:0-2762 GCA_041165425.1 Verrucomicrobiota bacterium | reverse complement strand
GTCCCCGGTCCGGTGGTCGGTTGCCTCTCCCCGATCAGCTCGATCTCCAGCCCGCTCTCCTCCCTGGCCTCACGGTACGCCGCCTGCTCCGGATCCTCGTCCAACTCGATGTGCCCGCCGATTGGCAGCCATTGGCCCAGTTTTTTGTGGTGGATCACCAGAACCTTCCCGTCCTGGACGATGAAAAGGCTGACGGTGAAATCGATCTTCTCGTGGATGTGGGGCATCCGGCAGTTCCTAAGCGGGGGAGGCGGAGACCCGCGGTCTTACCTCTTGGACATACAGCAAGAAAAGCCGGCTCATCGAAGAGGACTCACCCTAACAGGGAGAACATCGGCCTGACCACTTTTTGTGTGGCGCATCCGGACCCCCGACCCCGCCAAGGGGATCCGGGCGTGATGCCGGCGACGTTTCTGGCCAAACTCACTGCGCCATGCCCGATTTTTCCCTCCACGCCTGGCTTCTGGCCGGAGCGGCCGCCGTTTGTGCCGGCCTCTCCAAGTCCGGCTTCGGCCCTTTCGGCTTATTGACCATCCTGTTGATGTCCAACGTGGTTCCCGCGCGGGAATCCACCGGCGTGGTCCTGCCCCTGCTCCTTGCGGCCGACTGCCTCAGCGTGTTTTCCTTCCACGAACACGCTTCCTGGAAAATTTTGCGGTCCCTCCTGCCCGCAACCCTCGCCGGCATCGTCACCGGTTGGTGGATCATGCCCCGGATCCCGGCCGATTTTTTCGGGCCACCCTCGGCTGGATCATTCTGGGCATGATCGGAATCATTCTGCTCCAGCGGCTCCGGCCCAACCTTCTCGCCTGGATCACCGGCCACCGCTTCCTCGGGCTGGGTTGTGGCTGGGCGGCCGGGGTCACCACCATGCTGGCGAACGCCGCCGGCCCGATCACCGCCTTCTACTTTCTTTCGCAACGCTTTCCCAAAATGGTCATGGTCGGCACCGGCGCCTGGTTTTATCTCACGATCAACGCCGCCAAGGTTCCATTCAGCTGGCAGCTCGGCCTGCTCACCGGACAGACGTTGTGGCTCAATCTGATTCTTTTGCCCGGCGTCCTGCTCGGCTTCTGGATCGGGCGTTCTTTCCTCAAAAAGATCTCGCAGGGTCTCTTCGAGTGGATTCTGATTTTGATGGCCTTGGGTGCCTCCTTGAGGATGATTTTCGGGTGACCTTCCGCCCCCTTGTCCCACGCCTCATACCCGGGCTGGCACTTTTTTTGGCCGCCTGCGCCTCGGTGAGCGTCAAGGATGCCCAGGAAGTCTCCTCCACCCCGATCAAGATGCCGGAAAAGATCTATGCTCAGAAATTTTCCATGGAGGGCGCCAAGGTGGAAATCGACAAACAGGGACAGGAACTCGAAGACTACAAGCAAGGGGTGGTGGAGTTGCTTCACACCCGCCTGGTCGACCGTCTTCCGGAGATTGCTCCGGTCGAGGAATACAAGGGCGGTCCGCTTCCCACGGAAGGGTGGCTCATTCAAGGCCGGTTCACTTGGGTGAACCACGGAACCAAGGCCGCCCGTGTGCTGGTGGGTTTTGGCCTGGGTGCCACCAAAATGGAAACCGAGGTCGAGGTCACCGAGCTGGACGGCGGAACTCCCCGCAAGTTTCTCACCCTGAAAACCACCGGCGGCTCCAACGCGGAGCCCGGCCTCGCCGGTTCCTTGGTGACTCCCGGAACCGGCGTCTCCGAAGCCGTGGCTGGTTCGGCTGCGGGTGCAGCCATCAGTTTTCCGGAGGACGCTCTCCGCACTGCCCGGGAAATCCGCAACTATCTGGTCGACTATATCGAGGAACACAACCTCGCCCCTAACCGGCAGTTTCTTGAAGCGAACAAAGACGAGGACGAGGATTCCCCTCCCACCACGCCACCGCCCGAAACCTCTCGCTAAGGGCGGGAATCTTCTCCCACAAACATCATCATCTCCATGTACTGGCGGCCGAACCGGCTGAGCCGCATCCCGCCCTTGCCATCTGCCTGCACCAATCCGCGGCAGTAGTACTTGCCCTCGTTGGGCCGGCCGGGATTCGCCACCAACTCCGCTTCTGCCACGGGCAGGGCCGAGGCCCGCACCTTCAACGGCAAGCCCCACGGAGTCATCTCGATCTCCCACGATTGGGCTCCCGTGCAGTTTTCCTCCACCTGCACCCAGTCGGTCCAGACCACCCGGGATTTCGGCGCCGGGACACGCACAACGAATCCCCCCGGCTGCACTGCCAATGCTTCCGCCCACGTTCTGGGGGTGCCTTCGTGCGCCGCCTGCAGCAGAGGCACTGGGTCGATCCCCATCAGGTTCAACCCGTGCCACTCCCCATGCCGGTTCGGTTCCCATAAACGGCCCGGCTTTGCGGCCCGCACCCACTCGTCAAACCTCGGATTGATCTGGAAGACCACTTCCAGATGAAGGTGTGCCCGCGACTGCACGAGCCCCGGCCCCGTCCAGCCAAGGATGCCAAGCTCATCCCCCGCCCGCACCACCTGCCCCACCTTGGCCGCCACCGACCCAAGATGGGCGTAGACAGTAAACACAGGCAGGCCACCCCAATCGTGCCGCACGATCACCTGTTTGCCGTAATCGGAAATCTTTTCGTCGTCATTCACCCGCACGACCAAGCCATCGGCACAGGCCCGCACCGGATCGAGCGGCTCCCCGCGGGCATCCCGCCGCAACGGCCGGATGTCGACGCCCTTGTGAAACCTTTCAAAGATCCGCGCCGGCTCGGGCTCGGAGGTCCGCGTGAAGCCGAACATGCCG
>JBEANM010000183.1:0-2791 GCA_041165425.1 Verrucomicrobiota bacterium | reverse complement strand
CACACCCGTCGCCAACTGCATGACGATACTGGCGCTGATGTACGGCATGATGGTGAGCGAGAAAATGGCGCAGTTTTCCAAGGCGCCACCGCTGAAGAGATTAAAGAGACCGATGACACTCCCTTGGTCTTGGGAGTCGATGACCTGCTTAAAGAATTCCCCCAGGACGAGGGGGTTGATGCCAGGGCATGGGATGGAGGCACCAATGCGGACCACGACCACCAGGGCGAGCGTGAAGATGATCCGCTGGCGGAGCTCCGGAATCTTAAAACAGTTGATGAGGGCGTGGAGCATGGCCCGTCAGGTACCGGTCTGCTTAGGACTTCAGGAGGGTAAGCTTCCCCCCCGCCACTTCGAGCGCGGCTTTGGCCGAACCGCTGGCAGCATGCACTTCTAAGGTCAGATTCTTGGGTTTGAGTTTTCCGCCACCCAACAGCTTCACCCCGTCCCAACTACCTTTGACGAGTCCCCGGGCACGAAGGCCGGCCTCATCCACCTTGGAACCGTCCGGAAAGACATCCAGGGAATCCAGATTCACCGGAGCATAACGAATGGCGAAATCCGTGTTATTGAAGCCGCGTTTGGGAATACGCCGGATCAGAGGCATCTGCCCGCCCTCAAAACCAAGGCGGATACTGCCTCCGGAGCGGGCCTTTTGCCCCTTATGGCCTTTGCCGGAAGTTTTACCGTGACCGGAGCTCTCGCCACAGCCCACACGCTTGCGGCGATGCCGGGCACCAGGTCGGGGAGTCGTAATGCTCATCAGGCGTCCTTGCCTTTCTCTGGTCGTTTCTTTCCGCGGGTCTCAAGAATTTGGGAACGGGTCCGGAGTCGGGACAGAGCGTCTACCGTAGCCTTAACCACGTTGGCCGGGTTACTCGAGCCCATGGACTTCGCCAAAATATCTTTTACTCCAGCCGCTTCCAGGACGGCACGCACACCGCCCCCCGCGATCAAACCGGTCCCCAACGAGGCTGGACGAAGCAGTACCTTGCCCCCGCCAAAGGCCCCGGTGACTTCATGCGGAATGGTGCTCGGACCAATGTGGTAGTTGTGAAGATTCTTTTTTGCGTTCTCCGTACCCTTGCGAATCGCCTCCGCGACCTCACGGGCCTTTCCAAACCCCACCCCCACCTTGCCTTTGTTGTCACCCACCACAAGAAGGGCACTGAAACTGAAGCGACGGCCTCCTTTGACCACCTTGGCGCAACGATTCACGAACACGACTTTCTCAAACATGTCGGAAGGAGTGCGGGTGCGGTCCCGCCGGGTCGTCGTTGGTTCGGCCGTTGGAATGAATTCCGAGGTTTTGGAAAAGGCCGCCTTTTCGGGCGCGGGATCCGCGTCCTTGGTCACCTCTGTTTCTTCCGCCACAGGCACTGTACTCATTCGTTCGTCCTTCCTAGAATTTTAAGCCGGCCTGGCGGGCCGCTTCGGCAAAGGCCTTCACCTTGCCTTGATAAAGAAACCCACCCCGGTCAAACACCACGGCCGAAACACCCTTGGAGGAGGCCTTCTCTGCCAGGGCTTTCCCGAGCTTGGCCGCACCCGCGACGTTTGGCTTTGCGCCCTTATGGCTCTCTTGGGTAGTGGCCACAGCCGCCAACGTCTTGCCGGCGACATCATCAATGACCTGGGCATAAATATGTTTGCCGGTGAAGGCCACACAGAGGCGGGGCTTCCCGGTCTCTCCGCGGATTCGCAGACGAATCCGGGAATGGATGCGATGACGACGTTCGCGGCGGTGTTTGGCGGGATTAGGCATAAAAAATTAGGCCGACTTGCTTTGGGCCGTCTTACCCTCCTTGCGACGAATGACTTCGCCTGAAAAGCGAACACCCTTGCCTTTGTAAGGCTCCGGCGGGTAGTAGCCGCGGATGTCGGCCGCCACGGCACCGACCAGTTGTTTGTCGACCCCTTCGATCGTGAGTTGGGTGTTATCCGTCACAGTCACTTTGATCTCAGCCGGCACTGGGTAATCGATCGGATGGGATTTGCCGAGATTCAATACCAGTTTTTTACCTTGGAGGTTCGCCTTGAAGCCGACCCCGTGAATCTCAAGCTTTTTGGTGTAGCCGTTGGCCACCCCTTCGATGACATTGCGGACCAGGCTTCGGGCTAGGCCGTGAAGGGATCTCGCCTCGCGGTCCTCCGCATCACGCAAAAGCAAAACCTGATTCTGCTCCACCTTGGCGGTGATTCGCGGGGGAAGATTCAGCCCCAGCTTGCCTTTCGGCCCCTCGGCCTTGAGTCGGGTGCCCTCCAGAGCCACTTTGACGTTGGCCGGAACCGGCACGGGAGATTTGCCGATGCGCGACATTACCAGACTACGAGGAGAAGCTCCCCGCCCACGTTTTGTTTTTTAGCATCCTCACCCGTCAACACCCCGCGCGGGGTGGAAAGAATCGGGACACCAAGACCACCAAGGTACTTCGGGATCTCGCGAGAGCCGACATATCGGCGCAAGCCGGGCTTGGAAAGGCGCTTGATACAAGTGATGGCCCGGCCGTTCCGATTGCGGCTCGCCTTGAGGGAGATATGGAAATCGGAATGTCCCCCATCCTTCTTGAGCTCAAAATCCTCAATGAACCCTTCCTTCTTCAGGATGCCTAAAATATCCCCCCGCATGCGGGAATGGCGCGCTTTCACGGTGCGCAATCCTGCCACGGATCCGTTGCGAAGGATCGTCAAGAAGTCAGCCAGAGGATCAGTCACCATAAAATCTCCTTACCAGCTGGCCTTGGTGACGCCGGGAATTTCCCCGCGCAGGGCCATCTCCCGGAATTGAATG
>JBEANM010000182.1:0-2792 GCA_041165425.1 Verrucomicrobiota bacterium | reverse complement strand
CTTAAGCTGGCCCTTTCGATGATTGATCTGACCACCCTGGAGGGGGCCGACACGCCGGGGCGGGTGCGCCAGTTGTGCGCGAAGGCGTTGCATCTGCACTCGGCCCGGCCGGACGTGCCCTTGGTGGCGGCGGTTTGCGTCTATCCCACCATGGTCCGGATCGCCCGCGAAGCTTTGAAGGGGACTCCCGTCAAGGTAGCGGCTGTGGCCACCGCTTTTCCCAGTGGCATGAACCCGTTGGAGGTAAAACTGGAGGACACCCGCTACGCGGTGAGTGAGGGAGCGGATGAGATTGATATGGTGATTTCTCGTGGGGATTTTCTGCGTGGTGAATATGGAAGGGTGGCTGATGAGATTGCCGAGGTGAAACAGGCCTGCGGACGGGCTCATTTGAAGGTGATTCTCGAAACAGGTGAACTCGGAACCCTGGACCGGGTTCGCCTTGCCAGTGACATTGCGATGGAAGCGGGCGGTGATTTTATCAAGACCAGTACCGGCAAGATCCAGCCGGCCGCCACGCCGGAGGTGGTGTTGGTTATGTTGCAGGCGATCTACGACTTTCACCGGAAGACCGGCAAAAAGATCGGCATGAAGCCGGCCGGGGGTATCGCCAACTCCAAGCAGGCTCTGCACCTGTTGGTGATGGTACGGGAGGTGCTGGGACCAGACTGGTTGACGCCCGACTTATTCCGGATCGGGGCCAGCCGTCTTCCCAATGACATCCTGATGCAACTGGAAAAAGAGCGGACAGGGGTGTACCAAGGAGGGGATTACTTCTCCAATGACTGAGACGACGACAATTTCCAAGGGGTCCGACTGGGGTTACGCCCCAGCCCCGGAAGGCACGGATCATATCCGGCTCAAGGAACGCTACGGCCTCTTTATCGACGGGAAGTTCGTCGCACCGGCCTCTGGAAAATATTTCAAAACCATCAACCCGGCCACCGAAAAGGCTCTGGCCGAAGTGGCAGAGGCGGGAGAAAAGGATGTGGACCGGGCCGTCCAGGCGGCCTGCAAGGCGTACGACAAGGTTTGGCGAAAAATCTCCGCCCGGGAACGCGGAAAGTATGTGTACCGGATTGCCCGGCTGATTCAGGAGCGAGCCCGGGAACTGGCAGTGGTGGAGTCACTTGATGGGGGTAAGCCAATCCGTGAGTCCCGCGACGTGGATATCCCGCTGAGTGCCGCCCACTTTTTCTATCACGCGGGTTGGGCAGACAAACTGGCCTATGCTTTTCCCGGAAAAAAGGTTTCTCCGGTGGGTGTGGCCGGGCAGATCATTCCGTGGAACTTCCCGCTTTTGATGGTGGCTTGGAAGGTCGCCCCGGCCTTGGCCTGCGGAAACACGGTGGTGCTCAAGCCGGCCGAAACGACCCCTCTGACTGCACTGCTGTTCGCGGAAATCTGCCAGGAAGCCGGACTGCCCGACGGAGTGTTTAATCTGGTGACGGGGGCGGGCCCCACTGGGGCGGCCTTGGTCAACCATCCGGATTTAGACAAGGTCGCGTTCACCGGGTCGACGGAAGTCGGCAAGGCGATTCAGAAGGCCTTGGCGACCCGCGGAACCAAGCTGACCCTTGAGCTTGGGGGGAAGGCCGCCCACATCATTTTTGAGGACGCCACCATCGATCAGGCGGTGGAGGGAATTATTAATGGAATTTACTTCAACCAAGGGCACGTCTGTTGTGCGGGATCGCGGCTTTTTGTACAGGAGAGTGTGGCCGAAGAAGTCATCACCAAGCTGAAGGCCCGGATGGAGACCCTCATCGTGGGTGATCCTCTGGATAAGAATACGGATATTGGGGCGATTAATTCCCGGGCGCAGTGCGACCGAATTCAGGAATATCTACAGATCGGTGTGGACGAGGGGGCGGAACTTTTCCAAACACGTTGTCCAGTGCCCGAGAAGGGGTATTGGGTTCGGCCCTCCTTTTTCACCAATGTGGCCCAGTCCCATCGGATCGTGCAGGAGGAGATTTTTGGTCCGGTGCTGGCGATTCAGACCTTCCGAACGCTGAATGAAGCTCTCGAAAAGGCCAACAACACCCCTTATGGCCTTTCGGGCGGCGTTTGGACCGATAAAGGTGCTAAAATTTTCAAGGTTACCCGCGGAATCAAGGCGGGGGTGATCTGGGCCAATACATTTAACAAGTTTGATCCGGCCTCGCCCTTTGGCGGTTACAAGGAGAGCGGCTACGGACGGGAGGGCGGTCGGCATGGCTTGCGGCCGTATGTGGAGTTGTCATGAGCCGTGATGGAAAGAATGGCCGGCTCGATGTCCGGAAGACCTATAAGATGCTCATTGGCGGGGCTTTTGTACGCTCAGAATCGGGCAGGGCCTTGGATGTCGAAGCCCCCGGAGGTCGGTGGCTGGGGCATGTGTGTCGAGCCTCCCGGAAAGACTTTCGCAACGCCGTGGTCGCTGCCCGCAAGGCGGTCGCGGGCTGGTCCGGCACAACTGCCTATCTCAAGGGGCAGATTCTTTACCGCGCAGCGGAGATGCTGGAGGGCAGGGCGGCCGGATTTGAGTCGGTCCTGCAAGCGATTGGGCTCAGCCCGGCGGCCGCCAAAGCCGAGGTGACTGACTCCATCGACCTGCTCGTTTACTACGCCGGCTGGTCGGACAAGTATTTGCAGGTCTTCGGGGCGGTGAATCCTGTGGCCAGTCCACATTTTAATTTCTCCGTCACCGAACCGATGGGCGTCGTGGCGTTGGTGGCAGGTGAGAGGCGTCCTCTGCTGGATCTGGTGGCTGGCATTGCGCCAGTGATTGTGAGCGGCAACTCAGTGAT
>JBEANM010000181.1:0-2797 GCA_041165425.1 Verrucomicrobiota bacterium | reverse complement strand
TTTCTTTTTGGAACCGCTCCGGCCCCGGCGGCGATGGCGGCTGCAGCCGAAGCCCTGCAAATCTTGAGCTCTGCGGAGGGCGACCAGCTCCGTGATAAATTAAATCGAAATATTCTTCTGCATGCATCTCTCCACCCCGCCTCCCGCCATGGCCCCATCCAGCCGTGGAGGGTAAAAAGCAACGAGGGAGCGGTCCGGGCCCGAGACTTTCTTTTCACCCGCGGCATCGAAGTCGCCGCCATCCGCCCTCCGACGGTGCCGGAGGGATCCGCCCGCCTGCGTCTCAGCCTGTCAGCCCGGCACTCCGAGGCCGAAGTGCGGAGACTGGCGGAAGAGTTGCAGCGGCTGCCTGCGGAGTGAACTCGGACGACACCATCCGGCTGGACCGGAAACACCTATGGCATCCCTTCACGCCCCACTCGGTTTGGATGGATCCATCCTTCCATCCCGTGGCCATTGTCGCGGGTGAGGGCTCCTGGCTGATCGATGCCGAAGGCCGCCGCTATCTTGACGGCAACTCGTCCATCTGGACCAACCTCCACGGTCACCGGCACCCCAAGCTCGATGAAGCCATCCGCATCCAGCTTGGGAAAGTCGCCCACTCTTCTTTCCTTGGCCTGACCCACGAGCCGGCCGCCCGGCTTGCGAACGAACTTCTCACCTACCTCCAGGGAAAGGGGAACTCACCTAACCTCAGTCGGGTTTTCTTTTCCGATGACGGCTCCACCGCCATGGAGGCTGGCCTTAAAATGATTGTCCAATCGTTTGCCCAGACGGGCCAGCCTCAGCGGACAGAATTTATCTCCCCCGAAGGCGCTTATCACGGAGACACCGTGGGAGCTATGAGCCTCGGAAAAAGTGACCTGTTCCATCGCCACTACCAACCCTTCCTTTTTCCCTCCCGGCGGGTGATGACCCCGTTCTGCTACCGCTGCCGCTTCAACCGGGCACAGCCTGAAACCGCGGATGCGCGTTCTTACCGAAAATGTAATTTCGAATGCGCCACCCAGGCCGAAGAGGAAATTGTCAGGACCGGCGCACGGCTCGCCGCCTGGGTTTTGGAGCCCCGGGTGCAGGGTGCCGCCGGGATGGTGATGCACCCGGAGGGATATGCCGAGCGAACGTGCGCTGCAGCCCACAAGGTCGGGGCCAGAGTTCTGCTGGACGAGGTTCTCACCGCTTTTGACCGGACAGGATCACCCCTCGCCTCTCAGAATGAACGTGTCACCCCGGATGTGGTGGCCTTGGCCAAGGGCCTTTCCGGAGGATATCTGCCATTGGCCGCCACGCTGGCCACCGAGGAGATTTTCCGAGCCTTCGACGGACCAAACCAGAACACCTTTTTCCATGGTCACAGCTACACCGCCAACGCTCTGGGCTGCGCCGTGGCCCGGGCCAGTCTCCAGCTTCTGCAGGATCCGGCAGAACAAAAAAGGCGGCAGCGCTTAGCCCAGCAACTCCACGAGCTTTCCCAGGGTTTTTGGAAACATCCTCGGGTGGGTGACGTGCGCCTGGAGGGAACTATTCTCGCGATCGAGCTGGTGGCTGACCGCAAGTCCCGCACCCCTTTCCCCGCCACCGAAAGACGAGGGGCCCGAATCTGCCAAACGGCCCGGGAATTTGGCCTCCTGACCCGCCCCATCGGTGACGTCCTCATTCTCATGCCCTCCTACTCCACGACGGAAGAAGAGCTGGAGAGAATGGTGGAGGCCCTGCAAAAAGCCTTGGCCAAGGAGATTCCAGAATGAAGGGACTTTTTATCACCGGCACCGACACTGGCGTCGGCAAAACATACCTCACTTCCCTGCTTACCCGGAGCCTTCGGAGCCAAGGCCTTCCCGCCATCGCCCTGAAACCGGTTGCCAGCGGGGACCGTTCGGATGCCAGGAAACTCTCGGAAGCCATGGGAGCCGGACTGTCTCTTACCAGAATTAACCCTATTCACTTCGCGGCTCCATTGGCCCCTTATGCGGCTGGCCTACTGGAGAATCGCCCCTTTCCGTGGGATGTCCTTCGCTCCCACTGGAAAGAAATCACAAGCCAAAATACGGGCCCTTTTTTGGTGGAGGGGGTTGGCGGTTGGCGGGTGCCATTGGATTCCACCCATACCGTTCGCGAGTGGGCCTTGGAACTGGGGCTTCCCGTTCTGGTCGTCTGCCGTGCTTCCCTCGGCACCCTCAACCACACCCTGCTCACAGTCGACTCTATTCTCCAGACCGGGCTTTCCGTGGCAGGCATCGTGATGAACTTTCACGCCACCCCGGAGGATGATGCCGCCCGGACCAATCCTGGAATTTTGGAGGAATGGTCCAGGTTACCAGTGGCCAAACTACCGGCGGGCTTGAAACACTGGGAAATCCCCGGCTGGCTAACGCCCGTTTTGTACTGAACCGACCGACCAACGCGGATCGGCGTCGTTCTGCCAATCCGATGGGGCACCGTCCAGCTGCCGCCGGGCAGTGACTGCCGCAATCATGGCCGCGTTGTCTGTATTCCATCCCCCCAGCGGGGTGAGCACGGTAGCTCCTTCTGCCCGGGCCGCTTCCTCCAGGGCCCGTGCCACCACCCGATTGGCACTAACCCCACCACTCACGGTTAAAAGCTTCCGGCCCGTCTGACGCAAGGCCAAGCGACACCGGTCCGCCAGACACTCCGCAATCGCCGCTTGCACTTCGGCACAGAAATGGGCGCGTAAAGCTCCTGGTTGGGCTATCTCGGGCTGTTTTTCCAGCAAAAGCCGGGCGGCGTTCTTGAGACCGCTAAAACTGAAATCCGTTTCTTCTGAACCTTTCATGGG
>JBEANM010000180.1:0-3135 GCA_041165425.1 Verrucomicrobiota bacterium | reverse complement strand
CGGGCTTGAGGAACGTTTGCGTTTTGAAAACTCCATCCCGGCCGATGCCGAACCCGTCTCCCTGCCGGCCCTTTCCCTTTTTTGTCTGGTGGAGGGGGCAGTGCGGAGGGGAGTGGGGATGCGCAAAGAGGGCGCCACCATCCAACTCTCCCAAAGGGGGCCGCGGGTGTTCCGGGTGGAAGTGGATCCGCCGGTGCCCGCGGGGGAGGCGGAATTTCCTCCTTGGCCTGACCCCGTTTGGGTTGAGCGTCTGAAGGTGGAGCAACCGCAGCGGGCCCGTATCGTAGCGGAAGGTGGCAGACGACGAAGCTCCCGCCCGGCGGGAGATGCGCCGGCTTCTCAGTGCCCACCCCGAGGTGGAAATCGTCGCCGAGGCCAAGGATGGGGATGAGGCGGTGACGTTAATTCAGCAACATGCTCCTGACCTCGTCTTTCTCGACATTCGGATGCCGGGGCGGGACGGATTCGGGGTGCTCGATGCACTGGAGCCGCCCATGCCGGAAATCGTTTTCTCCACGGCCTACGACCAGTTTGCGGTGGATGCGATCCGACGCGGCGCGCTCGATTACCTGCTCAAACCAGTGGCGCCGGAGGATTTGGCCCAAGCTTTGCGGCGGACGCAGGAGAGACTGGCGGGCCGCGCGGGTGGGGAAGGCGGCGGACGGCTCAGGCCCGGAGATCGCGCCTACTTCCGCGATGGAAAGACAGCTTTCCTGCTTGAGGTAAAAAACATCCTTTGGCTCGAGTCGGAGGGAAATTACACGAGGGTGGTCACTCCCACCGCACGGCCCTTGGTCCGTCGCCCCATCAAATATTTCGAAGATCGATTGGATTTCGCCCATTTTTTCAGGATCAATCGGAGTCAGATTGCCGGGTTGGACCATATTCAGGCCACCCGTCCGGTGGAAGGTGGCCGGATTTTTCTCGATTATGGGGAGGGAAGAACTCTGGAGATTTCGCGAAGACAAGCTCGAGTCTTTCAAAAGAAGTTCTCGTTTTAAAAAATCACAAACAACTACACATCAGATAATTGTATTTATCACTAGCCCTTGGTGTGGCTGAGGTGTTTTGTACCTTGCGAATTCCCGAAGCAGGGCCAGCTTAATATTAGGTGAAGATTGTAAGTGCTTGTGGGATTGGAATTCTAGCGCTGCTGGCGATTCCTTCGTTGGGATCGGCCCAGTCCCTGACGATCACCACCCAACCCACCAATCTGACGGTTAACGCCGGGAACCCGGCTAGCTTTTCTGTTGTCGCCAGTGGAAGCGGATCGTTGAGATATCAGTGGCGAAAAGGCGGAACCAACCTGCCGACCGCTACCAACGCAACGTACAGCATTTCCTCGGCCCAAGCCGCGGATCGCGGCTCGTACAGCGCGGTGGTGACAGCCGGAACCTTAAGCCGGACCAGTTCCGCGGCCACCCTCAGTGTCATTCTTCCTTCTCAAACCGTCACGGGAACCATTCGGGACTTTAAAAACGGCTCCCGTTCCGGCGGGCATCCGGATTTTGACACTTTTATCGGTGTCGATCGTGGCATGGTCCGCACGAATCTAGGATCAGACGCCAAACCGATTTATGCCGGCAATCCCCGGACCCCGACCACCACGGGCAAAACCCAGTTCGACCAGTGGTTCCGCAACGTCCCCGGAACCAATCAAACCCAGGAATTTTCAATCACCTTTAGCGAGTCCACCAACCGTCCCGGCATCTATTTCTATGACAACCAAAGCTTTTTCCCGATCAATGGCAAGATGTTCGGGAACCAACAGTATTCCAAAAACTATTCGTTTACCTATGAGCTCCACCTTCAGTTTACCTACCGGGCCGGGGACACTTTCCTTTTTCGCGGGGATGACGACGTCTGGGTGTTTTTTAACAACCAACTGGTGATCGATATCGGGGGCGTCCACGGAGCGGAAGAGCAAAGTGTCTCGCTCGATGCGGTGGCCGCCCGGTGCGGTATGGTGCCGGGCGGCACCTACCCGATGGATATCTTCTTTGCCGAGCGTCGCTTTAGCGCCTCCTCCTTCCGCATTGAAACCTCGCTCTCCTCCCTGAATACCCGTCCCCCGGCGTTGGCTGCACTTTCCTTGGATAATCTGGTGCAGGTTTTTGACGGCAACCCTAAATCCGTCACGGTCACGACCACTCCTCCGGGGCTTCCGGTCACGGTGACCTACAATGGCTCGACCAATCCCCCTTCTGCGGTCGGGGCTTACAGCGTCAACGCGGTGGTCAATGATCCGAGCTTTGCCGGTTCCACGGCCGGGGTCCTCCAGATCATCTCCCCCGAGGTGCCAGCGGATAGCATCTCCTTGTCTAGTTTGAGCGGCTTTTACACCGGGCAACCCCGCGTGGTGACCGCCCAGGCCCCCAATCTCACCAGCGATGACTTTCGTATCGAATATGAAAATTCCGGGTATCCGCGTTCCACCAACGCCCCGGTGAACGCCGGGACCTATCAAGTCACCGCCACGGTGATT
The DNA here is from genome assembly GCA_041165425.1 of Verrucomicrobiota bacterium. Classification (GTDB taxonomy): domain Bacteria; phylum Verrucomicrobiota; class Verrucomicrobiia; order Methylacidiphilales; family Verrucolacustridaceae; genus Verrucolacustris. Next base: position 650 of record JBEANM010000180.1, on the reverse strand, counting down.
AAAAGTGGACGCACCGGTTCCCGCACTGCTTCGCTGCAAATCCAACCGGCTCCCTTGAGTATTTTGGCGGACGACAAGTCCCGGGAGCGTGGGCAGGCGAATCCGACGCTGACTTACCGGATTCTTGGTCTTGTCAACGGGGAGACCGAATCCGTTCTCGACACCCCGGTGCAAATTTCGACCACCGCCGTGTCTTCATCCACCGCGGGATATTATCCGATCGTCATTACCGGCGGTGCCGACGCCAACTACCAGGTTTCCCGGGTGGAGGGGACCCTCACGGTGAACGGGGATCGCACCAATACCATCTCCTTCGGCCCCATTCCGGATAAGACGTATGGAGACGGAGCCTTCGCCTTGGTCGCGGAGGCTTCGTCCGGCTTGCCGGTCAGTTATGTCAGTTCGAATCCGGCCGTGGCTGAAGTCAGCTCCGGTGGGTGGGTCACCATCCGTGGCGCCGGGACCGCGACTCTCACCGCCCAGCAACCCGGGGACAGCTTCTCTCCGGCCGCCCGGGATGTTTCCCAAATTCTGACGGTGCAAAGGAAAAGCCTGACTGTTTCCACGGGCATCACGGCATTGGCCCGCGAATATGACGGCACCATCGGAGTTCAGCTGGTGTTTTCGAATCCCCAACTGCAGGGAATTTT
>JBEANM010000179.1:0-2857 GCA_041165425.1 Verrucomicrobiota bacterium | reverse complement strand
GGGGACGTGGCTGCTGAAGATCATGACCGGAGGTTTGCGGGCCGGAGTGCAGGAGGGGGTGGTGGAGGCGGCTTTGGCCAAGGCATTTGCGCGTTCCGTAGACGAGGTGCGGCAAGCCCACATGCTGACGGGGGATCTGGCCCGGGCAGCCCTGTTAGCCAAGATGGGGAAGCTGTCCGAAGCGGAGCTGACTTCCGGGGTGCCGGTAAAGGTGATGTTGGCAAGTCCCGAGAAGGACGCGGCGGCGATCCTGAAGCGCCTGGAAGGTGGAGCGGCCTGGGCGGAGGACAAGTACGATGGGATCCGGGCCCAGATTCACTGGGGAAAGGGGAAGGCGGAAATTTTTAGCCGGGACCTGAAGCCGATCGGGGATTCGTTTCCGGAGCTGGTGGAAGCGGTCCGGAAACTCCCGGGGGAGGGGATTCTCGATGGCGAAGTATTGGCCTGGGAGAAAGGAAAGGCACTGCCGTTTGCCCAACTCCAGCGACGGCTAGGACGAAAGGAGATAGATCTATTTTTCCGGCAGGATGTACCGGTGGCATGCGTGGCCTTCGATCTTTTGGCGTATGGCGGCATGGGTTTTCTGCAGGAGCCTTGGGAGAAGCGAAGAAAAAAACTGGAGGAGGTAATGGCCAAGGCGCCGCCGGGACTACGGTTGGCCAAGGCCACGCGGGTTCAGGACGAGGCTTCCCTGGAGAAAAGGTTCACGGAGGCCCGGGAGGCGGGCAACGAGGGATTGATCGTGAAACGGGCGGACAGCCCTTATCAACCGGGCCAGCGTGGACACCAGTGGCTCAAACTGAAGAAGGCGCTGGCAACGTTGGATGCGGTGGTGACGATGGTGGAGTGGGGGCACGGAAAGAGAAAGGGGCTGCTCTCCGACTACACCTTCGCGGTGCGAGACAGGAAAGGCGGCCTGAAGGTGATCGGCAAAGCCTACTCGGGTCTGACCGATGAAGAGTTGGCGGAGTGGACGGAAATTTTTCAGGGACTCACCATCGAAGTGAAAAACCGGAAACACCGGGTCCGCCCGGAGAAGGTGGTGGAGGTGGCGTTTGACTCCGTCCAACGGAGCGACCGGCACGATTCAGGTTTTGCGCTGCGCTTTCCGAGGATTGTCCGAATGAGGGATGACAAAAAAGCGGAAGAGGTGGATACGATCGAGGCGGTGGCAAAACTGGCCGCAGGCTGATGGCGGGGGGCGGTGCAAAGAGGAAATTGGAAGGGGTTTTTTACCGCGGAGACGCCGAGGCCGCAGAGAATCTTGCGAATTTTCAGCCCGAACTTTGGTAGGGCGGGCTCTCCGAGCCCGCCTCGTTGTGAGCCAAGGAGTTTTCAAGATTGAACGAGGCGGCGTAGGGACAAGCCGCCCTACCTAAGCTTCAAAAACCCGGCCCGAGGATTACTTCAACTTAAACTAAACGTTCGGGAATTGGGGTACGGCGCGTTGTAGATACTTCCTCAGACTTTCCCATGCCGCGGCGTCACGGCCCTCTTCGGTTTCGACGCGGGAACGTAGCCACCAGAAGTAGGCCGGGGCCTCGGGCCGTTCGGTGATTTTTTCGAGGACGACCCGGGCCCCGACCAGATCCCCTTTCTTTCTCCGCGTTTCCGCCAGGACATAGGCGGCGCCATAGTCGCGCGGGCTACGGTACCAGCGGGACTCCGCCTGGTTGGGCGGGCAGGGATCGTCCGGCAGGGTGGGTGGGGGCAGGGACTTCTGCACCAGCTCCAGGGCTTCCCGCGTTTTTCCCTCTTTGGCCCGGAGCTGGGCGAGGATCGGCCAACCGGCCTCCCACCAGGCGGGATTTTTTTCCAGGGCCGGGAGCAGCGAGCCCGGTTCACTCTGTCGGGCCCAGGCCAGCAGGAGGGCGGCGATGGAGTCGCGCGACCACCCCTGCAGATCCGGGTTAGCGGCGAGCAGACCGGCCAAAGCGGGCTGAAACCGCTCCCGGGGGAGTCGGGTGAGATAGATGGAGACGAGGGCGGGGCGGTCCTCCACGAACGGGAGAATCCGGGGGGCAAGATCCGGCACGCGTGGGCTCATGCGCAGCATGTGCTCCACCACGTGTTCCGGGCCGCGGTTATCGGCCAAACGGAACTGAGATCGTTTCATCGCTTCGCGGTAGGTGTTCATGAGGTCGGCGGTGTCCCCAGGCCGCAGTTCCGCCCAGACGGTGGCCTGATCCAGCGGCAGGACGAGCAGGTGGGGTTCCAACCAGAGTTGTATGGCAAACTCGCGGCGGGTCTCCGCCTCGGCATCGTTGAAGAAAAGCAGGGCTTTCCCGTGTAGGTAGCGGAGCAGTTGGTCGTAGGGAGCGGCGGCCACACCTTTTTCGGCGGCGGCCAGGGCGATCTCCACCTCGTCCGCCCGCCAGGCCTGGTTCACTTCTGCTTTCGCGCGTTCCGCCGCGACCGAGGCCGGCCACGATCCGCGGGTGAGAACGCCGATGGTCCAGAGCAGGCCGATCAGCGTCAGGGCAAGGCCAGTTCCCCGCAAAAAAAGATTTTGCCAGAGGGGTGGCGGACCTGCCTGTTCCGCGAGCCGTTTACGGGTGAAGACGAGGGCCGCGACAGCGAGAACCGGCCAGACCGTTCCGGGTCGGTGACCGGGCACATCCATCAAGCCGTGGATGAGAAAAGCGAGGACGGCGGCAGCGCCGGCGGAGCGGGTGATCCAGCCGTCCTTGTTGCGTCCGGGCTCAGCCTGGCGGAAAAGAAGAACCACGGCGGTGAGCAGGGCGAAAAAGGACGGGAGACCATATTCCGAGGCGAACCAGAGCCAGTCACTTTCCGGGTGGCCGGCGATGGACTGCACTTCCGCGCTCCGGCTCCGGTAACGGGGGAAGAGGGATTG
>JBEANM010000178.1:0-2894 GCA_041165425.1 Verrucomicrobiota bacterium | reverse complement strand
GGCTTTCGGACATCTGGTGGACCTCATCTCCGCCCGGACCGACCACCTCACCACTGGCTTTTTGGGAACTCCCCTGCTTTGTCCCGTGCTGAGCCGTTTTGGTCGAACCGATCTTGCCTACCGTCTTCTTCTCCAGGAGGACTATCCGTCCTGGCTCTACACGGTGAAGAACGGGGCCACCACCATGTGGGAACGCTGGAACAGCTATACGAAAGAGCACGGTTTCGGCGATGTCAGCATGAACTCCTTCAACCACTACGCCTACGGAGCGGTCGGCGAGTGGATGTACTCCGTGATCGGAGGAATCCGTCCGCAGGCACCGGGATGCAAAAGGATTCTTTTCGCCCCCGAACCCGGAGGCGGTCTGACCGAGGCGGAAACCTCTTTGCAGACGCCGCACGGCTTGGCTTCGTGTCGGTGGCAGCTGCGTGGCCGGCGGCTGGTGGTCGATCTACAGGTTCCTGCGGGAGTCTATGCCACCGTTCAGCTCCCGAGATGTAGGCCGAAGCCGGTGAAGGCCGGCCGTTGGCACTTCACCGGCCGGCTTTAATCCGTTGCCATGGCTGCCCCGGAAAAATACATTCCGGGTTGAATGATTATGGGAAAAAGCACGGAGGAACTTTTCTGATTTCATTGGGTATTGACTGCGGGACGCAAAGCCTGAAGACAGTCGCCTTGGACAGCGACAGCGGCACTCTCCTGGCGTCGGCCAGCCGCCGCTACGAAATGCTTCCGGGCCTGCCTCCGGGCCATCAGGAACAGAACCCGGAAACCTGGTGGCAAGCTTTGCAGGACACCGTGGCGGAGGTTCTGACCGCCCTCGGTTCCCGCCGCTGCGAGGTGGCTGCCCTGGGGGTCTCAGGCCAACAGCACGGTTTCGTGCCTTTGGATGCAGATCATCGTGTCATCCGCCCGGCCAAACTCTGGTGCGACACCTCCACCACTGCGCAGTGCGAGGAGATCCGGGCCCGGCTGGGAGGACGTGCCGCCCTCCTCGAGCGAACCGGCAACGACATGCTACCGGGCTTCACCGCCCCCAAGATTCTCTGGCTGAAACAACACGAGCCGCAACGGCATGCCCGACTCGCCCACGTGGCCTTGCCGCATGACTTTCTCAACCTGCGCCTGACCGGGAAGCTGCGGATGGAGTACGGCGATGCGTCCGGCACGGCCTTGTTGGAGGTGCGCCGTAGGGTGTGGTCGGAGGAGGTCTGCGCCGCCATCGATCCTTCCCTACGGGAGAAATTGCCCGCGGTCGGCTCTTCCCGCGAACCCTGCGGGCGCCTCCGGACCGACCTGCAGCGACCATGGGGTCTGGGCGACGTGGTGGTAAGCGCGGGTGGGGGCGACAACATGATGGCGGCCATCGGCACGGGGAACGTGCGGCCCGGTGGAGTCACGGCAAGCCTCGGCACCAGCGGCACGATTTTTGCCTGCGCGGGGAACCCGGTGATCGATCCCCGGGGGGAAATCGCCGCGTTCTGCGATAGTAACGACCGGTGGTTGCCGCTGCTTTGCACGATGAATGTGACGGTGGCCACGGAGTTGTTCCGCAAAATGTTCGGATGGGACCACGCGCGCATGGACGCGGAGATTTCTTCGGTTGCACCCGGGGCGGATGGATTGCTTTTTCTTCCTTACCTGCAAGGGGAGCGGACGCCCAACCTGCCGGACGGTTGTGGTGTGCTGCACGGCATGAACACAGCCAATAGCACGCCGGCGCATGTCGCGCGCTCGGTCGTGGAGGGAGTGACGCTGGGTATGGCTTACGGATTGCACCGCATGCAGGAACTGGGCATGAAGCCGGACGTCATCCGCCTGACCGGAGGCGGCAGCCGGAGTCCGGTCTGGCATCAGATGTGTGCTGATATTTTCGGATACCCGGTGGTGACCTTGCGCAGTTCTGAAGGCGCGGCTCTCGGGGCCGCCATCCAGGCGCTGGCCACGGCCCAGGGCAAAGACGTGGAGTCCTTGGCCTCCCAACTGGCTCTCCTCGACCCGGCCAGCCGCCTTGAACCGAGGCGCAATTTTGACTACCGGAGGAAACTCGAGGAGCAAGCCCGGTTACGCACCCTTCTTTTCCAATCTTAAAACCGATTAGGGCGAGTCCTTGGCTCCGCTCGATCGGGCTTGCACGGGCTCAATTTACATGTGTAATCCAAAGTGTGACTCATCCCGACTTCCGAATGTTATTCTCGCCAAATTCCTTCCCGAGGTAGCCCCTATCCTTTGCCCCGGTTGAAAACCTCTTCCCATAAAGTTTACACCAGCACGATGATCGCCGCCCTCGGCGGGCTGCTCTTTGGTTTCGACACCGCGGTGATCTCGGGAACAACCAATGCGCTCCAGCAGCATTTCAGCCTGAGCGAGGCGATGCTCGGGTTTACCGTGGCCACGGCCCTGATCGGCACAATCTTCGGCTCGCTGATGGTCAGCCGTCCGTCCGACCGGCATGGCCGGCGCAAGGTGCTGGTGGTGCTCGCTCTGTTCTACCTGGTTTCGGCCATCGGCAGCGGCGTCGCTTGGGATCTTTATTCCTTCTGGTTCTTCCGCTTCCTCGGCGGCCTGGCCGTGGGCGGGGCCTCGGTGGTGTCCCCGATGTATATCGCAGAAATTTCTCCGGCCGAAAAACGCGGCCGGCTGGTGGGGTGGCAGCAGTTCAACGTCTGCCTCGGTATCTGCCTGGCTTATGTCTCCAACTTTCTCGTGGTCAAAACGGGCTGGTTCAGCACGGATGTGGCCAGTTTCATGGCTGCTTGGCGCTGGATGTTCATGGTCGAGGCCCTGCCGGCGGGCGCCTTCCTCGTCCTGATCGCCTACATCCCGGAAAGCCCGCGCTGGTTGGCCGAACAGAAACGCCACGACGAGGCCTTGGCGGTTTTAAAAGAGGTGGG
>JBEANM010000177.1:0-3277 GCA_041165425.1 Verrucomicrobiota bacterium | reverse complement strand
CATGCGCTGGATTTCCCCGAGGATCAGATCCACGAGATATTTGCCCGTCTGATCGATCAGGTCGGTCACGGCGCTGATCACCGCGGCGTAGAGGTGGCCGGTGGAGCCGGGCGGAAGGGTGGAGGTTCGATCAAAAACCCAGTGCAGGGGCGAATCGAGAAAACCGGTGATCAGATCCGGGGTGAGGGGGCGATCCGTCCACAAGTGTACGCCCAGAATGGGCCCCGGCTTTAGCATGGCCGCGAGTTGGGAGGCCCGATCCACCGATGGGATCATTTTGGCGGCCGGGGTCCACGGGACGGCCAAAACCACCACATCGTATTTCTCCTCCGTCCCATCCTTGAACTTCACCACCTCCACTCGCTGGTGAATCTCGTCATAGCGCAGTTCCTCAACGGGACTGGCGGTGCGGACCCGACCTTCGGCCGAGGTCAGAAAGGCGTTCAACTCCGGGCTGAGCAGGCCGGAGAGACCGTCCTTGTCGAGGTAGATGGCGGCGTCCCGGGAGGACCCAAAAAGTCCACGGCGGGTGACTTCCCAAAATAGGCAGGAGTCGGCCAACTGGATCGGGGCATTCAGCGCGGCGAGGCAAAAAGGTTCCCAGAGGGCACGGATCGATCCGGGGGTTTGATGGACCCGTTCGAGCCAGGCCTGGACGGTTTCCCCCTGCTTCGGGGGTTGGCTCTGGGCCCGGCCCGGAAGGTTCAGAATCGCCCAGCGGTCGAGCCAGGTGAGTTCCTGAAAGCCGAAAAGGCCGGCCAGCAAATGAAACGGGGGTGGGAGAGGGGAAGCCCGGAGAATGGTACGGCCTTTTTTCGGGCTGACGAAGTGTAGGTCCAGCCGGTCGTGGCGGTCCAGCCGGTCGAGATTTCCCATCTCCGCCACCATTTCCAATGTGCGGTGATAGCAGCCCATCAGGATGTGCTGGCCATTGTCGAGAGTGGTGCCGGTCTTGGCTTCCCGGTAGCTGTGGGCCCGGCCGCCGAGCTGGGGCTTGGCTTCAATCAGGTCCACGAGGTGGCCCTCGCGGGCCAGGGAGAAGGCGGCGGCGCAACCGGCATAACCTCCGCCGATCACGGCGACCCGGGCGGGGGGACGGCGGGGGGAGACCTGCTTTTTGAGACGCTTCTGGCCGCGGCGCAGGGCCATGAGTTTTTCCCAGCGGGAAAGCTTGATGGGTCCCTTGAGCACCTCAAAGTTTCGCCGGCGGATCTTTTCCAGGAGGTCGCGGTAGACACCGGTCATGAGCAGGGCGGCGGAGAGGTGCGGGCGATCCGCCTCCGGGAGGAGACGATCGGCTTTTTCAAAGTAGTGGCGGGCGCGGAAATACTGCATCCGCAGGAGCCGGGCCATGCCTGGGGTAGGGTTAGGCCGGCGAAAATCCTCCTCCGTCACCCCGAAGGTTTCCCACTCCTCGCGGGGCAGATAGATGCGGCCGAAGCGTTGGAGGTCGTAGGCCACGTCCCGAAGGATGTTGGTCAGCTGAAAGGCCATTCCGAGGGCGATGGCGTAGTCGCGGGCTGCGCGGGTCTGGCAGCAGAAGATGTTGATCGAAACGAGGCCGACAGCCGAAGCGACGCCGTAGCAGTATTTGCGAAGGTCTTCGAAGGTGTCGTAGCGGTCCTTGGTCAGGTCCATTTCCACTCCGTCGAGGATTTCGAGGAGGGGTTCGGGCGGGATGAGGTATTGGCGGACGACCGGGGCGAGCTCTTTGGCCAGGGGCTGTTCCGGGGTGCCGTGATAGATCGCGCGGATGTCGTCCCGCCACTTGTGCAGGCGGGCCTGCCGCATGGGGAGGGGAGCGGTGGTTTCGTCGACGACGTCGTCGACCACCCGGCAGAAGGCATAAAAGACGGACATGGCCTGCCGCTGCTCCTTGGGCAGGCAGATGAAGGAGAGGGCCAGGTTGGAGCCGCTCTTGCGGGTAATGCGTTCCCCGGTTCCGCCCGGGAGCGGGCCCGAACTCATCCGCCGAAGAAGGCCTGCAGGCCGAGGGTCAGGAAGTCGAACTTGGAGACGACGGGCCGCCGGGTGAGGGTGTCGTATTTCTGGTCTTCGATTTTTTCGAGGATCTTGGTCCCGCCAAGCCAGGTGAGGCGAATCTCCCAGGAGAGAGGGCGCTTTAATCGGGAGGGCAGGGGTTCTCCCATGCGGAAGAGGTCCCAGGCCCGCTCCATCTGGTAGCGGAGGCAGTTGCGGAAGTTGGGGGTGGCCTTGCCGGAGAAGAGATCCGCTTCGGGGACATCGAAGCGGCGGAGGTCGACCTGCGGGATGTAAATGCGGTCCTTGCCGAGATCGACGGAGACGTCCTGCCAGAAGTTGGCCAATTGGAGGGCGGTGCAGATGTGATCGGAAAGTTTGGCCAATTCCTCCTCCCGGTGGCCGTGCAGCAGTAGAACGAGTCGGCCGATCGGGTTGGCGCTGCGGCGGCAGTAGTCGAGGACTGAGGGGAAGTCCTCGTAGCGGCGCTGGACGATGTCCTGTTCAAAGGCACTGAGGAGATCGAGGAAGAGGGAGTCGGGCAGGTGGAACTCCGCCTTGGTGCGGAGCAGGGGGGTGAAGATCCATTCGTACTGGTGGTCGTAGGTCTTGCCGGCAAGGGCCTGTTGCCAGGCCTGACGGTAGTTGCGGAAGACGGCGAGGCGTTCGGCTTCCGTGGGGGCGGAGGCAGCGGCGTCCCGGAGGCGGGGATCGGCGTAGCCTTCGTCGGCGAGGTCATCCGCCACCCGGGCAAAGGCGTAGACGGCGTGGACATGGGTTTTCATAGTGTTCCCGGGCCAGACGGGTACACGCCTCGTAGGGATCGGGCGTGGGAACTGCCGCTTGGGCGGGAAGGGCTTCGGCCGTCTGCATCATCCTATTTTGGCAAAAAGGCGTAAAAAGGGCGAGAAAGGATCCGAGGCTGAAACCTTGATTCCAGAAGGTTACGTGGGTCGTTTACAGTTACGATTACGTTTACGAAATTACCCGCCGCCGAGCGATTAGGGTTTACGCAACCGTAAACGTAAACCCAAACGATAAGCGGGATCTCTGATCTTGATGTCCTTCAGCTCCATTATACAAATGTGTAATGGAGTCCGCAGACAGAATTTTAAAGTTTTTGCGGAGCTACACGGACAAGCACCGACGGCCGCCTACGGTCCGGGAGATACAGCGGGCGGTCGGCTTCAAGAGCCCTCGGGCGGTGAGCTACTTCCTCGACAAGCTGGAGAAGGCCCGGCGGATCGTTCGCCGGGGCCGTTCCCGCGGAATTTTCATAACCGGGGCCTCCGTTTCC
>JBEANM010000176.1:0-2938 GCA_041165425.1 Verrucomicrobiota bacterium | reverse complement strand
GCGGCGGATCAGCTGGATCCAGCCATTCGCAGGCTGCTGGATGATAGCTGGAGGTCTTGGCTGACTTCCCGTGCGGGGGTGCTGGCTTGGCAACTTTGGCTGGTGGCTGGCAGCACGGTGGCGGCAGGCGGGGTTGGGCTGTGGTTGGCGTCCGGATATTTTGCCTGGCGCCGCAAACTATTCTTTCGTTTGGGTTCCGGGGTGCTTTTGGTGGGAGCCACGTTGGCATTTTTGGCAGGGTCGGCCTTGGGGGTTTACGGAAAACTGTCCGACCGCGCGGCGGTCATGATTGTGGACGTGGTGCCGCTCCGATCTGTTCCCACCGAGGTCCAGCAGACGGAGAAGGCTTACCCACCGGGATCCATTGCCCGCTGGGAAAAAGAGTTTCTGGGATGGAGTAAGTTACGTATGCCCAACAACGATGTGGGGTGGATCCGGACGGAAAACCTGGTGCCGCTGTATTAAGCCAGGCAGGCCACTTGCGATGCAAGTGGCCTACCTCGGCCTTCGAAGCTCTACCTTCCTGCCTGTTGTCTGCGGCTCCTCTTCTTCTGGTTGGGCGATGTTGGATTCAGGAGAAATGTCTTTGGTAAAGAGCCTTTCCATGAGAGACCGGTCGCCTTTGGCGGGAAGGACTTTGATAACAAGATTTGTGGTTTGGACCGGGGGCACGGTGATCGGGTCCCAGAGCCGGCGGTAAGCGAGCTTCAGATTAAATCGGCCTTCCCGCGGAAAAATCACTTGGATGACCTGGGTTCCAGGGGCTCCCACCCGACCGTCGGTGGTGTCCGAGTCGTATTTCTCGGAGAGGATCCGGCCACTCTGCATGGGGGGATCGAGCATCCAGCGGTAACCTGTGGAGGGGTTCGCGGGCAACCGAACCTCAACGGGGTGTTCGGCCTTGGCCTCAATGTCGGCTTTAGATTGCAGCCAGCCACAGCCGGCAAAGAGTGCCGCGAGAGAAACAACACCTACCAAAACCGCTACTTTTTTGTGTTTGGGGTTAGAGTTCATATAAGGGCGTGGACCTCATAAACTTACCGTCCTAATTTTAAGGCCTTGAGGTCAGAGGTCAAAACAGGGTTATCAAAGCAAAGGGCAAAAGATGGGAATTTGCCGGCGGCGATGGCACCGGGATGTAGTCCGACTAGGAGGATTTTTTACGGAGAGGAGCCAGATCCTCGTCGGACTGGGCGGCCTCGGCCCAAGCGCGGTCGATGGCGATAGCCGCCTGAACATAGGTGCGGGCCTTATCCAACTCGCGGAGAAGGCAGTGATAACAGCCGAGCTGGAACTTGATGTGGGGATTCTGGGGAAACTTTTTTTCAGCTTCTTGGAGAACGATGCGACCCTGCTGAATAGAGCCGCTCTGGCGCATGGCATCCGCGAGAGAGACCCAAGCCTCGGGCTCGTTGGGGCAGCGATCTTTGAGCTTTTCCGCGGTTTTGCGCATTTCGGCGTAGCGACCAGCGGCACGCAAAATGCGCGTGCGGAGGAAAGAGAGGGTGACCTCCTCCTGACCCTTGATGCGGATGGAGTCGAGGACGTGCAGGGCTTCGTCATACATGCCCAGTCCGCAGTACCCTTCCATTTCTTCCTGCAGTTTGGCGAGGTTGGCCATCGGCGGACTCGAATTTTCCATGGTGGGCTCCACAAACAAGCCCCAGCCGGGGTTTGTTCGCACCCTAGCTGGGACAATTTGGGAGTGGTTAGGCGACCGCGACTTCAATTGTCTTGGGCCTGGTTTCCTCCCGCTTGGCAATTTCCAGCGTGAGGACTCCGTCCACATACCGCGCGCGGATTCCGTTGGGATCCACATCCTCCGGCACGACGAGTGAGCGTTCGATATCCACCGTCGTCTCCTCCCCATCCCGAAAGAGCCGTTTCCGGCCTTTCACGGCGAGGACGCCGTCCGTCAGAGTGACCATGAGTTCGTCCTTTTTCAGGCCGGGTAGCTCGAGGTCATACCGGTAGCCGGACTCCGTTTCGTGTGCCGAGATGGGGTTCCAGCCGCGGCTAGAGACTGTGGGGACCGGAAAATCAAAAAGGCGGTCGAGTTCGTTGATCAGGAACCCGAAACTGCCTCCTTTTTCCGCCTGGTTCGCCAAGGTTGCCGATGATTCAGAATTTTGTTTCATAGCTTGTTATCCTTTCTTTAATTGGTTTCCACCAACCAAGTTGACGCATAAACCTTGCCAAAAGGTAAAAGCTGCAAGCCTTTAGTAATTAGCACACTGAAGGACAATAAATTAACCAAAAAGAGCCATTTTGGCTCATGCGGAAATTACGCTAAAAATGCGTGTGCCAATATGGCCAAGGCCGTTATCCGAGCTTTTAAAATCAAATTTTAATAGAGCCCATGGGAAACCAAGACCTCGCACGCGGGACATTAATTTCTAGTCTCATCCTGTGAAAGTCCTCGGCATTGATGTTGGCGGTACTGGCATCAAGGGGGCACCGGTGGAGTTACCGTCGGGGGAAATTTTAGCTGAACATCTCCATTTGCCGACGCCGCAACCGGCGACTCCCGGGGCCGTCACGGCGGCCATCAAAAAAATGATCCAGCACTTTCAGTTCTCCGGCCCGGTAGGGGTCGGCTTTCCCGGGGTGATGCGCCATGGGGTGGTGGGGACGGCCGTGAATCTTTCTCCCTCATGGGTGGGGAAGCAGGCAGAGAAACTTTTCAAAAAGGCGACGCGGCTCCCGTTCACAGTGATTAATGATGCCGATGCCGCCGGGTTGGCGGAGATGCACCACGGCGCCGGCCGGAAAGAAAAAGGAACGGTGGTCATGATCACTCTGGGCACAGGGATCGGTAGCGCGGTTTTCATCGGTGGAGTCTTGGTGCCCAACACGGAGTTCGGCCATCTAACCCTGCGGGGTCGGGATGCCGAAACCATCGCCAGCGCTAAGGCACGTGAGGTGAACAACTGGAGCT
>JBEANM010000175.1:0-2951 GCA_041165425.1 Verrucomicrobiota bacterium | reverse complement strand
CCTGTTCCGCCGCAAGCGATGGCGAGCCGCCCCATGGACAGGATCACCGCCGGCCTCCCACGAGGCGGCGACTCCGCGCCTCCTCGCGGTACTGGGCTTGCCGGTGCAAGGAGAGAAGGATGCCAACGGAAGCGAGACAGAGGACAAGGTTCGAGCCTCCGTAACTGATAAACGGCAGGCCGACGCCCTTGGGCGGCAGCAGACCGGTCACGACGCCGAGGTTGGCGAAGGCCTGGATGGCGACGAGGGCGGTCACCCCGATGCCGAGGACCATTCCGGTCAGGTCCCGGGCGTGACACGCAATGTATCCCCCGAGGAGGCTGAAAAGCAGAAAGACGGCGACAACGCCGAGGGTGGCGGGAAGGCCAAGCTCCTCGCCCAGGATCGGAAAGATGAAGTCGGTATGCGCTTCGGGAAGATAGAACATCTTCTGCACGCTCTGCCCCAAACCGAGGCCCTGCGTGCCGCCGGAACCGAGCGCGATCAAGGCCTGCCAGACTTGGTACCCCTCCCCCTGCCGGTGTGCCTCCGGATCGAGGAATCCGATGATGCGGCCCATGCGTTCCGGCATGGCCATGGCGAGGGCGATCATGCCCACGACAGCGGCGATCCCGAGGACGCCGAGCGGGAGGATGGGCGCGCCACCCGCAAACAACACTACGGCCGCGGCCATGATGACAAACATCGCGGAGCCGAGGTCAGGCTGCCGGATGAGCAGCAGGACCGGCAAAGCGAGGATCAGCATGGGCAGGAGCAGGCCGTACCACGGACTGGACATCCGTGCCTTCTGCTGTTGCACCCACATGGCGCAGAAGATCACCGTGGCCAGCTTGAGAAATTCTCCCGGCTGGATCGCGAACGGACCCAGCGGGATCCAGCGGGCGGAGCCCTTCACCGTTTTGCCGATTCCGGGGATCAGACAAAACGCGACGAGCAAAGTGGCGCCGACCAGGATCCAAAGGCCCCGGGAAACCAGGACCTTTGGATCCAGCCGGCTCAACACCACGCACACCCCGATGCCCACCGCTAGCCAGAGCCCTTGCCTTTGGAGGAAGAAAAGGGGTTGGCCCCGGTTATCGGGGGAGAATGCGCCCACGCTGGCGAGCATGATCAGGCCAAGCCCGAGCAAACCCACCACGCAGGCGATCAGGGTGTACGCGGAGTTGCGTCCCATCGTCAGTTCGATGAGTTCTTCGGCAGCATCGCCATGTCCTGCGCCGCGGCCGGAGCAGCCGGGGCAGAGGCCGGGGCTTCCGCCTTCGCGGAGGCCTCGCCGGGAACCTGGAGCTTTTGCCCGATCTTCAGCTTCCGGGGGTCGCTGATCGAGTTGAGCTTGGCCAGGGTCTCGGCCTTCGTGCCGAACTTCTTGGCGATCTTGGCCAGGGTGTCCCCCGCCGCGACCGTATAGGTACCGGCCGGGCTGGAGGCCTGCTGGGCTGCCGCCGCTGCCACCGCCTGGGCCGGGGCCGAGACGGGCTTGGCTTCCGTGCCGGCTCCAGCGACCTCGGGGATCTTCAGCTTCTGGCCGATGCGGATCATCGTGCCATCAATCCCGTTGGCCTTGGCGAGGGCCGCCGCCGTGACGCCATTCGCCTTCGCGATCTTGCCGATGGTGTCCCCTTTGGTGACGACCACGATACGTTCTGCGGCCGGGGCCGGAGCCATGGCCGGTACGGGTGCCATCGCCGGAGCCGAAGCCACGGGGGCGGGAGCCTCGGCCGGGGCCTGGGCCTGCCACACCTTGTCATCGGGACTGGGCATGGTGCTGGCGACCTCGGGAGCCGGGGCCGCTTCGGGTGCCTTGGCCACCTCCGCCGCGGGTGCGGGCATCGGGTCCATCTGGGAGATGCCCGTATCCGGGTTGCCGCGGAGCAGGTGGTAGGCGCTGATGCCGACGATCACGACGACATGCAGACCGAGCACCACCAGGAAGATGGTCGAGAGGCGGTTGAGGCCTCCCGTCTTCGCCGGCGCGCCGGACGCGGTTTCGTCCATCACCGTTGCGCTACTTTTTCTTGCCGAGTATTCGAGCAGTTCATCGCTCATGGTTTTGTTTCCTCCTGAGGCAGGGCTTTGACGCCCTGCCGGTATGTCTCCCCTCTTTCCTCGAAATTCTTAAACTGGTCGTAACTGCTGCAGCCGGGACTCAGCAGGACCGTTTCCCCCGGATTCGCCAGCGCCGCGGCCCGCTTCACCGCCTCATCGAGCGTGCCCACGCGGCGGCAGGGCACCGCATCCCGCCACGCCTGCTCGATTTTTTCCGCCGTCTCCCCGATGAGCAGGGCGGCGCGGACCCGGCCCCGCAACGCCGACAAGGATGGGGCAAAATCGAAACCCTTGTCTTTCCCGCCGGCGATTAGGATCACGGGCGCACCCATGCCGAGGACCGCTCGCTCCATCGCGTCCAGGTTGGTGGCCTTGGAGTCATTGACCCAGGTGACCCCATGGCGGACAGCCACCACCTCGCAGCGGTGCGGAAGCGGGCGGTAGGCCACGCAGGCCCGCTTCACCGCCTCGCGGGAAATCTTTTCCGCATCCGCCACCGCCAGGGTCGCCAGAAGATTCTCGGCGTTGTGCGGGCCGGCCAGACGGGTTTCGTTTTGTCTCAAGACCTTCTCGGCACCGGCGCAGAGCCAACCGTCCCGCAGCGTGTAGTCGGCCGAGCCGTCGGTTGCGGAAAAGGTCACGCGGCGGGCCTTGATGGGAGACAGGGTCAGGCCCTTTTGTATGACGGCCACGTCCTCGGCTGTCTGGTTTTCGAAAATCCGATTTTTGGCGGCGGCGTACTCCTTCATGCCTGGATAGCGGTCGAGGTGGTCCGGGGTCAGGTTGAGGTGGACGGCAATGCGGGGACGGAAGGTTTCGATCGTCTCCAGCTGGAAAGAGCTGACTTCCGCGACGGCGTAGTCGAGCTCCCCGCTGATCGGGGCGACTTCGCAAAGCGGCTGCCC
>JBEANM010000174.1:0-4292 GCA_041165425.1 Verrucomicrobiota bacterium | reverse complement strand
GTGCAGTCCCCCCAGGTCGGCCACCCCCGGCGATAACTTAATATCCGTGCCCCGGCCCGCCATGTTGGTGGCAATCGTCACCGCCCCCCGCTCCCCCGCCCGCGCCACGATCTCCGCCTCCTGCTGGTGATACTTCGCGTTCAGCACGTTATGGGGGATGTTTTCCCGCCGCAGCATCCGGCTGATGACTTCGGAGGACTCCACCGAGGCCGTGCCCACCAACATCGGCTGGCCCGCCGCGTTCCGCTTCTTGATCTCCTCAATCAGGGCGTTGAGCTTCTCCCGGCGCGTCTTGAAGATCAGATCATCCTGGTCCTTGCGCACGCAGACCCGGTTCGTCGGGATGACCACCACACCCAGCCGGTAGATGTCCTTGAACTCGTTCGCTTCCGTCTCAGCCGTCCCGGTCATGCCCGCCAGCTTTTCATAGAGCCGGAAATAGTTCTGGATGGTGATCGTCGCCAGCGTCTGGGTCTCGCGGTCAATCTGCACGCCCTCCTTGGCCTCCACCGCCTGGTGCAGGCCGTCACTCCAGCGGCGGCCCGGCATCAACCGGCCCGTGTACTCGTCGACGATCAGCACCTTGTTCTCCTGCACCACGTAGTGGACATCCTTTTCAAAGACGCAGTAAGCCCGGAGCAACTGGCTGATGTTATGGATTCTCTGGCTGGCCTCCTCATACCCCGCCTGGGCCGCCTGCTTCCGTTTCAGCTTTTCCTCCGTCCCCAGCGTCGCGTCCGTATCGATGTCGTGGTTGGTGGTGATCAGGTCCGGCACGAGGAAAAAATTCGGATCCGCGGGATTGAGAAATTTTCGGCCCATTTCGGAGAGATCGGCCTCGCTGTTGCGCTCGTCGATCGTGAAGTACATCTCCTCCTTCGTCTTGTAGAGCTCGGTCCGGCGGGTATCCTGGTACATTTCCAGCTCCGCGTCGTCGATCGCCCGCCGCGTGGCCGGATCCTCCATGAACTTCAGGAGCAGTTTGTTCCGGGGCGAGCCCAGCTTTACCCGGAAGAGCAGCCGGCCCGCGCCCTGGAGATCGCCGGCCTCCACCTTCTCCTTGGCCTGGTTCGCCCAATCCGTGCAGAGGCCGTTCTGCTTCCGCACCAGCCCCTCGATGGACGAGCGGTACTTGTCGAACTGGTGGGTCGAGACCGTCACCGGGCCCGAGATGATCAGCGGCGTGCGCGCCTCGTCGATCAGGATGCTGTCGACCTCGTCGATGATCGAATAAAAGTGTCCGCGCTGGACCTGATCCTCCGGCGTTGTGGCCATGCCGTTGTCGCGCAGGTAATCAAAACCGAATTCGGAGCAGGTCCCGTACGTGATGTCGCAGGCGTACTGGGCCCGGCGCTCCGCCTGGCTCTGTCCGTGCTGGAGACAACCCACCGTCAGCCCCAACTCCCGGTACACCTCCCCCATCCATTCCGAATCCCGGGCGGCGAGGTAGTCGTTCACCGTCACCACGTGGACCCCTTGTCCCGTCAGCGCGTTGAGGTAGGTCGGCAACGTGGCCACGAGGGTTTTGCCCTCGCCCGTGGCCATCTCCGCGATCCGGCCGGAGTGCAGGACGATTCCCCCGATCAACTGGACATCGAACGGGATCATCTCCCAGAGGATTTCCTGGCCGCGGACCCGGATGGTTCGTTTCTCCTCCGTAAACCGCCGGCAGCAGTTTTTCACCACGGCAAAGGCCTCGGGCAGAAGGGAGTCGAGGGTCGCCCCTTGGGCGAGGCGCTCCCGGAAAGCGGCGGTTTTCGCCTTCAGTTCTTCCCGGGAAAGGGGGCGCAGCCCTTCCTCCAGGCGGTTGATCTCCTGGACAGAGGGCAACATCCGGCGGACTTCCCGCTGGTTCTGCGTGCCGAGGATTTTCTTTAAAACCCAGCCAATCATGAACTTGTCACCCTACCCGAGCTCCCTGCTTCCTCCAAGCCCACTCCGTTCCACACAAACCCGCGTAAACGTTCACGTAAACGTAAACAATCATCTTTAGTCTTAGGCTCGAATCTCCGGGCTTGGGTCTGGTCCCACCCCGAATCGAACGGGGATCCGCGGTTTAGGAAACCGCTGCTCTATCCTTTTGAGCTATGGGACCCGGAACTTGAAATCCTACCTTCTTCCTCCTCTCCACAAAAGCCCCGCCTGCCCCTTCCCGCTTTCCACTTATCTCCTGCCATACCTCCTGTTGGCCAGCACACACACCAATCCAAGAAAGGCCAACCCGGCGCTGGCCGGCTCCGGCACACTCTCCACCTGCACCTGCAGCACAGCCCGTTCTGACAACCCCGTCCAGCCACTACCGGTATTTTCCATCAACGCACCCAAACTTCCCGCCCCCGTTGTCACCGTGCTCGTCGTCACCGGCAGATTGGCGTAATTGCCCAACGTGGCCCCTCCACCCACATACAGAAACCTCAGCG
The DNA here is from genome assembly GCA_041165425.1 of Verrucomicrobiota bacterium. GTDB lineage: Bacteria > Verrucomicrobiota > Verrucomicrobiia > Methylacidiphilales > Verrucolacustridaceae > Verrucolacustris. The sequence goes on along the minus strand of JBEANM010000174.1, from coordinate 1,872 downwards.
CCAACCAGTAAGTGGTGTTCGCTTGGATCACAGAATCGCCCCAGGAGGGGTTCGCCGCGTAATAAAAATCCGTGATTCCAGAAGAGTATGCGGAAAAACTACCCGCTGCGGTCAACAGATTCCCCGGCGTGCCTCCGGCATCGCTCATCAGTCTCCACTCGAATACGCTTTCCACCTCCGGTTCCCCTCCCTCACTTCCGTAACCCGGGTCAAACGGCCCTACCGCGGTTTGCAGTTGCCAGGAAAAGCGGTGCATCACGTTACCGTCCTGGTCGTGGTCGCCGGGGCTCAGCAGCCCCGTGGTGAACTGCTGCGCAAAATATTTGTTCGTCGAGCTGAATGCGGTCGATGGATTTGCGGTGAACCCTGACCCCAGATTTCCCACCACCTCCATCAACCCCTGTCCCCGCACCGTCCCGGTCAGGATCACCACCATCGTCAGGATCAAATGAGCGATTTTTTTCACGTCCTATTAAAATTTCCACTTTTTCTACGTGTATTTTTAACCCCCTCCTCTCCAAGCATTTGGCCGCCTTCCTCAAGCCCCACCCTTTACGCCTTACTTAAACTTAAACTAAAAATTCCCGTTCACCTTCAGGTTCATGAATCCCCGTCACCGAATCCAATCCTCCTCTTCGGCTCTTCCTCCTCCGCAATCAACTGCTGGATGGCCTGAAAGACCGTACGGAACTGTTCATCGTACCGCTTTTCCATTTCGGAAATCTTCCGGGCGAGCTCTCGGTTGGAGTCCATCAGCCTCCGGAGTTGCACAAACGTCCTCATGATCGCGATGTTCACGTCCGCCGCCCGGTCCGACCTCAGCACGCTCGAGAGCATCGCCACGCCTTGTTCTGTGAACGCCATCGTTGCATAGCGTGTGCCACCCCAGCCCAAATTTGAGGTACCAATTTGGCACCTCAAGTTTGCAACATCCTGTCTGGCAAGGATAAACACAAAGTCTCCTGGGAATCTCCTTCGATTCCGAGTTACGGCCCGTTTGAGGGCCTTTGTCTCTACCCCATACAACCGCGCCAAATCCGCATCCAACATCACCCTTTCACCCCGTACCCACCGGACCAACCCCGCCAAAGCCGCCACTCCTTTTTGGATCGTTGCCTCCATCTAGGATTAGACCTCCATTTTTCAAAAAAGATGCGGTCGGCCCTAACTTTTTTCCCCGTCCACGTTTACGACCTTTTTTCACTTCCCACCTTCCACCTTTCACTCGCCCCGTAAACGTAAACCTAAACGTAACCGATTTCTTCCCCCCTTTCGGGCTAACCCTGCGGATGTCCCACCCCCTGCCCGATGATTCACCCCATGAGAGCCATCTATCTCCTATCTGCCATCTCCTATCTCCTCCTCGTCGCCGCAGGCGACGCCTTGCCCTGGGACGACGAGGACGATTCATTCGGAAAGGCGAACTCCTCCCGCCGCTCCTCCGTGATCGATTACGGTTACGGCCAGCAAAAGAACAACTCCGCCTACCAGCGGCAGAACTCCGTGATCGACTTCGGCGGACCCAAAAGAGCGGAACAGGAAATGAACTCCATGGACTTCCATCCCAAACCTGCACCCCGGGTCGACTCCATCCAGCAGTCCATCGATCGCCAGAACCGCGAGCTCGAGGAGTTTTCCGCCCAATCCAAGCGCCAGTGGGAAGAGCAGGAAGCGCGGCGTGAAGAAAGCCGGAAGGAACAGGCGAAACAGCAGGCGATTTACGATGAGATGGACCGGCGGGAATGCGAAATGGCCGAATTCGTTGGCGGGGTCTACAAGGCCAAGTTTGGTGCCGTCACCGGGCGCGACTCCGCCGTCACCACGGAAGGCTACATCTTTCGCAGCGGAGACGTCTTTGTCACTCCACGCGGC
>JBEANM010000173.1:0-3949 GCA_041165425.1 Verrucomicrobiota bacterium | reverse complement strand
TTTAAACGGGACCCGATTCATGAGGAGCTTCGCCGGCTAAACCGGGAATCGTCCCGCTTAGGCCAAACAGCCAGGCGACTGGTCGAGGAGTCTGCCCAGGTACCACGACGGCAATCCTCCTCCCTCTCTTCCGCACCCACCCAAATCATCCGTCGCGAACCCGTCCTGCGGGTAGAGGGGCGTCTTGCACGAAGGAAGGTTCTGCTCGCCGCGATTGTAGCGACCTTTTTGGCATGGGTTTTGTTCCGGCTTGTCGCTGGGTTCTCGGCATAAAAAAAACGCCGGGGAGCCGTATAGCCCCCCGGCGTTTCGCAAACTCACAGCCTTTACTTTTTCTTGGCCGGCTTCGCCTTTTCCTTCACTTCTTTCACGGCTTTGACCTTCGCTTTCTCCTCCTTGGGAGCCTCAGGTTCGGGTGCCGGCCGTTCCACCCACTCCAAAAGTGCGGTCGGGGCCCCGTCGCCGATCCTCGGCCCCAGTTTCAGGATCCGCGTATAGCCACCGGATCGATTTTTAAACCGGGGCGCAATTTCCGCGAACAGCTTATGCACCAGTTCGTTTTCATGCAGGGCGGCAATGGCTTGGCGACGGTGATGCAACGACCCCTTCTTTCCCAGGGTCACCAGCTTCTCCGCCACCGGCCGGGCCGCCTTGGCCCGCGACACGGTTGTCCGCACCCGCTCATGCCGGATCAAGGACCCGACCAGATTGGCCAGCATGCTGTCGCGATGCTGGGACGTTCGGCCGAGTTTGACGGTACGGCGAAGGTGTCTCATGACTGACCGTTCGCGCCGGCAGCTTCCACCGGAGGCGGAGGCAGGCTGGCCAGCAGAGCGCTATCGAACTTCATGCCGAGGGACAGGCCGAGCGAGGTCAGCTTGTCCTTGATTTCGTTCAGCGACTTTTTACCGAAGTTGCGGTACTTAAGCATCTCGGCCTCGCGCTCTTGAGGGCCAACTGCCCGACGGTGGTGATGTTCGCATTGTTGAGGCAGTTCGCCGCGCGAACCGAGAGTTCGATCTCATTCACGCTCATGGCCAGTAGCTTCTTGAGGGCGGTGTTCTCCACCGGTGCCTCGTATTTCACCTCTTCAAACTCAATCGGCTCTTTGTCGAAATTGGCAAAGATGTCGAGGTGGTGGCGCAGGATTCCCGCGGAGTGCAGGAGCGCCTCGTCAGGAGTTAAACGCCCGTCCGTCCAGATTTCGAGGACCAGCTTGTCGTAGTCCGTCCGCTGACCCACACGTGTATTTTTCACCTCATACTTCACTTTTTTGACAGGTGAAAAGAGGGAATCCACCGGAATGAGGCCAATGGGGGAATCTTCCCGCTTGTTCTCTTCCCAGGTCGCGTAGCCTCGCCCAACCCGGACCTCAAGTTCAGCCTCAAATTTTGCCTTCTTGTCCAAGGTGCAGATGACCTCTTTCGGATTCAGCACCTCAATGCCGGCATCTAACTCGATGTCCGCCGCCGTCACGGGGCCTTCCTTGTTCACCTTGAGGGTAAGCAGGCGTGGCTCGCGGTTGGGCAACTTGAACTTGAGCTTCTTCAGATTGAGCACGATTTCCGTGACATCTTCCACCACGTGATCAACGGTGCTGAATTCATGCTGTACCCCGGCGATTTTCACGCTGGTGATTGCCGCTCCTTCCAGGGAGCTTAGGAGCACCCGGCGCAGGGAGTTGCCGAGGGTGTGGCCATAGCCCGCCTCAAACGGCTCCGCCGTGAATTTGCCGTACAGTTCGTTGGAGCCGTCCTCATCCTTATGCAGGCGGTTCGGCAGTTCGAATCTTCCGAGTCGTAGTGGCATAGTCTGTCTCTTTCCGGCCGGGTTACCCCCTCCCCGCTACCTTGGGAAAGGACCGACGGCCGAGCTAATGTTGCGGTTTTTCCGCCGCCGGTAGCAGGCGACGGGAAAAGCTATGACCTCGAGTACAACTCCACGACCAACTGTTCGTTGGCCACGGGCGTTAATTCCTCGCGGGTGGGAACCCGGGTCAGGGTTCCCTTGAAAGCGTCCTTATTCAAAGTCATCCAATCCGGCAACGGCCGGATCTGGGTGGTCTCGAGACCCCGGCTTCCCAGTTGCCGGGACTTCGGGTTGTCGCGAACCTCAATCACATCCCCGGGGCGACAAGCATAGCTAGGGATGCTTACGCGACGCCCGTTCACATTGATATGTCCATGGCTCACCATTTGGCGGGCCCCTCGGCGGGTCGCGGAAAAGCCCAGACGATCGACGACCGTGTCGAGGCGTGTCTCGAGAAGCTGCAGCATTTTTTCGCCGGTCACCCCACGGCTCTGCATGGCTTTTTGGTAAACCCGGCGGAACTGCTTTTCCAGCAGTCCATAGCCGTATTTCATTTTCTGCTTCTCCCCGAGCGCCACAGCGTAATCGGACTGCTTGCGACGCCCTTTGGCCCCGTGGACGCCTGGAGGGAAATTCCGGCGCTCAAGAGCCTTGGAGGCTCCAAAAATCGGCTGGCCGAAGCGGCGGTTAATTTTGTCACGAGGACCAGTGTAGCGAGCCATAAAACCTCCTTAGACGCGGCGGGCTTTGCGCATCCGGCAGCCGTTGAATGGCACCGGGGTGACGTCCCGGATGGTACTTACCTCTAGGCCAACCGCCTGCAGCGCGCGAACCGCCGATTCGCGGCCCGTGCCCGGCCCCTTGAGACGAACTTCGACTTCCTTAACCCCGTGGGCCATGGCCTGACGGCAGGCATCTTGGGCCACCACCTGGGCGACATACGCCGTGGACTTTTTCGATCCGCGAAAACCCATTTTACCGGCACTCGACCAGGCGATCACGTTCCCTCTTTGGTCGGTGATCGAAACCACCGTGTTGTTGAAGGTGGCCAGAATGTGGGCCACGCCATTATGAATCTGCTTGGCACCTTTGATCTTGGGAATCTTGACCTTGGCCGCATCGTCCAAACCGTCGAGCGTGAGACTTTCGGGTGCAATAACCGGCTCAGTTTTTGGAGCTGCTTCCCTTGAGCCTCCCTTGGCTCCCGCTGCCTTCGGTTTCTTTTCCTTTGGAGCCGCTGGCTTTGCCCCCTCGGCTTTGGCCGGGGCCGGCTTCTTTTCCTGCGGTTTCTTTTCGGCGTCGCTCATGGGATTACGTCTTGGCGGACTTGGCGTCCTTGCTTCGGATCACGCCCACCGTCTTGCGGGGGCCCTTGCGGGTGCGGGCATTCGTGGAAGTGCGCTGTCCGCGAACCGGCAGGCCTTTCCGATGACGGATGCCCCGGTAGCAGTTGATCGACTGTAAGCGTTTCAGGTTCTGCTGGATGTCACGTCGCAGATCACCTTCGATGAGGAAACGGTTACGCTGGATCACGCCGATCAGCCGGTTGATCTGCTGGTCGGTCAGGTCTTTCGCGCGCATTTCTTGCGGAATCTCCGCCTCAGCCACCACCTGCTGGGCCCGCGTCGGGCCAATGCCGTAAACGTAACGGAGGCTGAACTCAACTTTCTTCTCGCCTGGGACATCAACGCCAAGAATTCGCGGCATACTCTTACCCCTGCCTCTGCTTCAAGCGTGGATTCTTCTTGTTGATGATATAAATACGACCACGGCGGCGAACGACTTGGCAGTCGCTCGTGCGGCGTTTGACAGATGCTCGTACCTTCATAAGACGTAAATTAAAATATTATCGGGTTGCCGAACTGTTGGCAAGCACCTTCCTATCCCCATCCGCCACAACAGATTCCGTTAGTATTTCCGGCTCCCCCTCCGTAATTAGGATCACATGTTCAAAGTGGGCCGAATCACGCCCGTCCGCGGTCACTGCGGTCCATCCGTCCTTCAGAATCCGGACTTCGGGACTGCCCTCGTTCACCATGGGCTCGATCGCCAAGGTCATCCCAGGCCGTAGAACAGGCCCGGAATTGGCTCTTCCAAAATTGGGAATTTGAGGCTCTTCATGGAGCTTTCTGCCAACACC
>JBEANM010000172.1:0-3028 GCA_041165425.1 Verrucomicrobiota bacterium | reverse complement strand
CCGATATTCAGTCAGTGCTTTGTCGTAGTCGGCACGACTCCGGATTTGAACCGCCTGTTTTTTAAATTCGCTGGCTGGCCCAAATCTCCGCGCATACCAAGGGATCACCTTGCGAAAAAGAACACACCCCCTCTCCTCCCCGAAAAACTCAATATTCTGTTCCAGATGACGGGTCACCACCCGGATCCTCTCCTCAAAATCAGGCTCCGGAATCAGTTCCTCCGTGTCTAGGAATCTGGCCGTGGCCCTAAAGATCCAAGGGTTATAAAAGGCACCCCTTCCGATACTCACACCACGACATCCGGTTTCCCGCATCATCCGCTTGGCTCCTTCGGGCGTGGTGACATCTCCATTTCCAATCACCGGAATGTGTTTCACAGCCCGAACCACCGCAGCGATGCCCTGCAGGTTCACGAAGCCAGAAAAGCCCTGCTCCCGGGTTCGACCGTGCACAAAGATGGCAGCTACTCCCGCTTCCTCCAACGCCCGGGCCAGATCTGGGGCAGTCAGATTCTTCCTGTCCCAACCTAGCCTCATCTTGGCTGTCACCGGTATTTTTACTGCCGACACCATCCCCCGGACCAAGTCGGCCGTCTTTACCAACTCCGTCATCATCGCCGACCCTCCCCCCACCTTGCAGACCTTGCGGACCGGACACCCCATGTTGATGTCGATCGCATTGGCCCCCAGATCCTCACACTTCTTAGCGGCATCCCGCATTTCCGAGGCTACTGCCCCGAACAACTGGATCGCCCAAGGTCGGTCGTCCGGAGAGGTGGCCACTAGCTCCAAGGCACGACGGTTGTTTTCCAGCAACGACCGCGCATTTACCAGGTCCGTGGTGGCCAAGCCGCAGCCTCCCAGCTCCCGAACCACCCTTCGGAAGGGCAAGTTCGTATAGCCCGCCAAAGGCGAAAGGCAGAGGTTCGTGGCTAGCTCTAAAGTGCCGATCTTCAGCTTCATGGTCCTGCCTCACTAATTTGCCAGAGGCGCCGAGCATCCTCCATGTTTTGAGCCGCCGCCGAGGGAATTTTTACAGCCCGGTTGGAATAATACGAACCCTGTTCAGGCGGCTCGACACGGGCCGCCAACCAGACGCCCGTATCGGCCCCCTGCTCAATGGTCCGCCCAAAAGACCGCTTCAGCCAAAGAAAAGCCCGGGCCCGGATTCCCTGATTCTCGTCCCCGAAGGCGGAATTCACCAGCCCGGGATGGACGGCACAGATTCGGATTCTGGATTTTTCCCAACGCCTCCCCTGCTCCGCCACATACAGAAGGTTCGCCAGCTTGGAGTTGCAATAGGCTTTCCATCCATCCCACTTTTTCTCCCCCTGTAGGTTATCCCATTCCATCTTGCCCCAGCGATGGGCCTCGGAGGCCGTGCAAAGCACCCGCGGATTCTCGGATTTTTCCAGCAAAGGCAAGAGAAGCTGGGAAAAGTCGAAATAAGCCAGATGGTTCATTGCCCATGTCTTTTCATAACCCTCCAAGGTCACGCTGCGCTTCGCAAAGTACCCCCCCGCATTGTTCCAAAGAACATCGAGCGCGGATTCGTACGCACTAATCCGATGAGCTAAGTCAGCCACCTCTTTCCGCAAACTCAGGTCAACTTGATACGTGCGGACAGTAGTTGCCCCTTTGGACTCGCAACTCGCCCGGACTTTCTGTAGCCGCCCTTGATCGCGCCCCACTAAAATCAAAGCGGCCCCCAGGGAGGCCATGGCTTCAGCCCCGGCCCGGCCAATTCCCCGGGTCGCTCCCGTAATCAGGACCACTTTCCCCCTCATGGATGGCAGGGCATTGGACATGAAATGTTTTTAGCATGAAGGTGGCCAATGTGGAGCCTGGGGGACTGTTGCCAGTGCGGCTTTCGATCACCCGAAAATCTCTTCCAGAGAATACTATTTATGGCCCCAAGCTTCGCTTGGAGCCATGGGGATTCGAACCCCAGACCTCCTCAATGCCATTGAGGCGCTCTACCAACTGAGCTATGACCCCGAAAGATAAACCCTATCGCAGGTTTTTCCTTCAGCCAAGGTAAACCCTTGGCTTGCGGAATCCCCTCTGGCTGACCAAGATAACCCCATGAAACGAATCTTTTCCCTGCCTGCCATTCTCGCCGCATTCCTCCTCTCCTCCTGTTCCCAGACTCCTCCCGGATCTGATGCCGAAGACGAACGAAATCCGTTCTTCCGCCAAGCCACTAAAGATGTTGCTGATTTAAATTACCCGGCCGCCATCAAACAGTTCGAAAAAGCGGTCGCCGTAAACCCCAATGTGGCGAAAGCCTACCTGCAGATTGGCCTCCTTTACGGCGATAAACTTGGCGACCCCATCAGCGCTATCTACTTCTATCAAAAATATCTGGAGGCCCGCCCCAACGCCTCGGAACGGGAGGAAGTTCTCGCCGCGATGGAGAAGGCAAAGATCGACTTTGCGCTCAGCCTGACCAACACCGGCATCCAGAATGCCGCCGAGATTGCCCGGATCAGCAAGGAGAACGTCGACCTCAAACAACAGATCGCCCAACTCCAAGGCACTCTTGCAGCCAAAGAGGCCCAGGTGTCTCAAGCCGCTGGAGCGGCCGCACCCCCCAAGGCCACTCCGGCCGCCGTCGTGCCTGCCACTCCACACGCCTCCGAGAAAAAATCTGCACCCAAAGCAGAAACTGCGGCCATGCCCGCCGTGCCTGCGGCCACTCCTCCTCCGGCACCAGCCGAAGCGGCCGTCCCCCCCGCCGGGGCCAAACAACACACCGTGGCGCGTGGAGATACCCTTTGGAAATTGGCTAAAAACTACTATCCCGCCTCCCTCGACCTGAATGAGGAGATCGCCAAGATCAAGGCAGCCAATCCGGGCTTGGACGACCGTAACCTTAAAATCGGGACCGTAATCGTCATTCCGTGAGCCGTAGCCGATCCCCATCTTCCGAAGACCAGCCTGGTCTACCCATGGGCTCAGCTAGCTCCATGGAAGATATCGGGCAAGAGCTGGAACAGCGCCAACAACAACTGCTCGCCCTACAACG
>JBEANM010000171.1:0-3037 GCA_041165425.1 Verrucomicrobiota bacterium | reverse complement strand
CCGCCCGCACGGGGCTCGAAACTCAACTGGGAACGCACGGGGAGATCCAGGCAAAGTTGCCGCACCAAGGCGAAAAGGCCGCTAACCTCACGGCTCCGCTGGCTATTTTTTGCGGCCGCGTCCGCCCCCAGCATCGACATCTGCACCAGCTGAAAAAGGACCCCGAAAATCAAAATCAGGATCGCCAGCCCCAAAGTCACCTCAATGAGGGTGAAGCTCGGATTCCCCCGACATCTCCGCTCACTCATCGTTGCCCCCAAAGGATAAAACCGATTTGGTCGACCACCTTCTCCCTCTCGTCCTGCGCCCGCAACTCCACTCGCCACCAACCTCCCAGGGGCACCGTGACATTGTTGGGGCCCGGAACATTGACGAGAACCGGCTGGGCCCGCTGGGAAATCGTCCAGGTTTTTTCCGAACCCCAGCCCGGCACGGGCGTCCATCCGCTCTCCGCAAAGTTGTTGCTGCGGGCAAGAATCTGGGCCGCCACGGACTCCATCGCCTGCCTGCGCTGAGCCGTACGGAGAATTTCCGAGTTCACCCCGAGCACGTCATTCAGGGCCACCCCGAACCCCACCACGGCAAAGGCAAAAATGGCCACCGCCAGCATCACCTCAATCAGCGTAAATCCCCGAGTCTCCGTGTTCATGGCTCGGAGCGCCTCCGGGTGTTCGACTCTCCCGTCAGGGCGTTAAAATCAAATTCCTCCCGGTTCTCCCCGTGCCGAAGCCGGACCCGGATCGGTTCCACCAAACCCCCACCCGTGATCAACCACTGGTATTTCTCCGGCTTACCCCATCCCCGTCGGCCTCGGGACAGGTCTTCCGGTGTGATCAGATCCATCTCCACTTCGCCGGGAAACTCATTTCCCGCCACCGCCCGGACATCCAGAAGAATCTGCTGGCGCGTTCCGGTCTCCAGAGCCTTTTCGCGTGCCGCTCCCACCTCCTCCTCCAGCATTTTGCGGGACTGAATGAGTTCCCGATCCCCGCCGGTGGTCGAAAGAAAGACCACAGCACCTCCCATGAAAATGACGCCGATGCCAACGGCGAGAATGATTTCCAGTAACGTGAACCCCGCCGCCGACTTTGGGCGGAGTTTCATGAAAATTCCCTGCCGACCCCCTTATTTGGAGGTGACGTCGTCCCCGCCGCCGCTGTTGTCCTGCCGGTCCGGCCCCTTCGAATACACTTTGAAGCCCTTCGCGGAGGAAGAGTCCACTTTGTACTGGTAATCCTCACCCCAGGGATCCTTGGGGAGCTCCTCAAAACCTTTGCCCTTGCCGACCAAGGCCTGTAGCCCCTGAGACTGACTCAACGGAACGCCGCCGCTTTTCATCTCAAACATCCGGACTTGGGTAACGATGGCGTTGATATCCCCGCGGGCCCGTTGCTCTTTCGCAAACTCCAGATTGCCTGTGAGCATGAAAATGGCCGATCCCATCAGGACGGTGATGATTCCCACCACCAGCATGATCTCGATGAGGGTAAAACCCGCCGAACCGCTTCGGTGCCGGGATCGCAGGTTTTGCCGGGACTTCATTCTGGACGTAATCCTAACCCGACGGATCCCGAAGACAATCCAAGTCGCAATCGGGGGGCAGGATTCGCGACCGGGGACAGGGACACCGCGGGCGTGGAAACGGGAGCCGGGGCCACCGACGGCGGGACGACGGAAGGGGCCGCCACGGGCGAAACCCCCATCGGGTCGTAACACAACTGGAGACGGAGCTGACGGATGGTCATACCGGTGGATCCCACGGGGCACTGCCAGTCGATCTGGTTCTCCCCCGCCGAGAGCCAACCGGCAGGCACATGGGCCGCTACCGTCCGCCAGCCGCCGTAAGCCACCTGCTGCCCACTGGCCAGCCAACGATAACCGGCATCCTCCAGCCCGGGAATTTCCACGGCCACGGCAGCCATGGGTCGTCCGTTTACCCAGAGGACCGGTTCTTCGCTTGGGGACAACCCTGCCACCTGCGCCTCGAGCCGGGCATGGGAAGGAGTGACGGCAATCGGCGCCAAAAACCGCAGTGAAGTCTGCGGCTCGACCTTGACCGGACCGGCATCCAGCACGGCGTCTATGACCCGGCCCTTCCGTTCGTCCTGCGGAGCACGTCTTCCCTGGCCTTGCAGTTCGTCTGCCGGAAAAATCTTACCGGAAGGCGCAAGGTAAAGCCCGGGGGGAGTCCAACCACTGGCCGCCAGAACCAACGGCTCCACCCATGAAAGTTCCGCCCGAGCGAGGACCGGACGGGATCCGGTGGCCTCCAGAATCAACTGGCCGGGGCCGGCCAAAGTCTCCCGATCCAGCAACAAAGTACGCGCGTGCAGTGGGGCGGCCCCTTCATAGAGGTTGCCGCAAATCGTCACGGCACGGCTCGGCCCCTGCCAGATCAGCCGCGCAAATCCCCCCTGCGTTTCCTCAAAAAGCAAAGTCACGGCGAGGCGGGACTGCCCGGGCGGGGGCCGGATCGGGGCACGCCAAACCGTCATGTTCGCCGCCGCCGCCGTCTGGGCCGGTCCGAACCAGGAGGGAGGCGGGATCATCACCGCCGCATCCCAAACAGCCGCGGGAATCTCCCCTCCCGGTGGAGCCTCCGCCGGCAAAAGGGAAACGATCCAGAAAAAGGAGGCCGCCGCGGTAAGCCGGCGCCAAAACGGTTTTCTCCATTTCATGCCCATAGCTTGGCAGGGGTCCGGCCAAGAGCGTCGGGCAAGCCACGGCCTTGCTCACCCCGCGCGTGAACAACCGCCCAAACGGCGGGAACAACTTATTACAGGCTTTTTCGCATTCCGGACATCGCGTCAAAAATACTGGTGATGATCGAATAGACCACCGCCCCCACCACCAGCGCGATAATCACAATGATCACCGGCTGAATCAGGGCGGTGATCCTCTGAATCCGCCGGTCCATCTCCTTTTCATACCGGGCCCCCGCCTTGTCCAAGGCCTTGGCCAGTTCCCCGGTCTGTTCCCCGACCGCCACGAGATCCAAGAACGTGTCGGCAAATCCGCCGACCTGTCGCAGTCCCCG
>JBEANM010000170.1:0-3059 GCA_041165425.1 Verrucomicrobiota bacterium | reverse complement strand
CCGGATCCGTAAGGCGGCGGAAAGCCTGGCGGAGCGGCTCGGTCTGGCCGGGCCGGAGGACTTGGCTGGATATCTCCCGCGGCGGCATGAGGATCGTCGCAAGGGATGGCATCCATCGGAGGGCTTGCCGGAAGGGCCGGTGAATTTTCAAGGAACGGTGACGCGCTCCAAGCTGAACCGGTGGCGCGGGCGTCGCTGCATGGTGGAGGTGGATCTTCAGGTGGAGGGCGGAATGGGGGAGTGGGTGCGTGTCGTATTTTACAACCTGCCTTTTATGGCGCGGGCCTTTCCGGAGGGTAAGCGGGTGGCGGTGTATGGGCGGGTGGAGGAAAAGAAGGGGGTTTTCGTCGTGACCCACCCAGAAACGGAGACGGTGGAGGCAGGGAAAGAGGAGGGAATCCATTTGGACCGGGTCGTGCCGATCTATCCACTGACGGAAGGACTCAGCCAGCGTCGGGTGCGGTCCGCCATCTATCACTACCTGCGGGAGTTTCAGCCGGAGGTCGCGGAAGCGTTTCCGCAGGCGGCCGGCATGCCCGCCCGAGCGGAGGCGTGGCGGAGCTTTCATTTCCCCGACTCCTTGCGGGAGGTGGAAATCGCCCGCCGACGCTTGGCGTATGAGGAACTTTTGGGTACCCAATTTTCCCTCAGGGTTCGGCGAGCCGCCCGAGAGGCGATTCGGGTGGATCGGCCCAGAAAGGAGCGGGATCTGGTGGGGCCATGGCGAGCCTCCCTGCCTTGGCGGATGACGGGGGACCAGGAAAAAGTATGCGGAGAAATCGATGCCGACCTGGCACTCGGAAGGCCGATGCACCGACTGCTGCAAGGGGATGTGGGTTCCGGAAAAACCCTGGTGGCCGCGCATGCGCTGTTGCGTGGGTTGGAACACGGAACCCATGTCGCCCTGATGGCGCCGACGACACTTCTGGTGGAGCAGCATGCCGCGTCTTTACGGAAACTTCTGCCTCGGGGAGTGTTGGAGGTGGTGACTTGGACGTCCGATTCCAAGCCTGGGCCGGTAGGGCTCTTTCCGAGGATTACGGTCGGAACGCATGCGCTTTTCGCAGAAAAGACCCGGTTAGCCCGGCTCTCCCTATGCGTGATTGATGAGCAGCAGCGTTTCGGGGTGAAGCAGCGGGCGGCATTTCTTGCCAAAGGGGAACGTCCGGATCTGCTGGTTCTGACCGCCACACCGATTCCGCGAACATACGATCTTTTACTCCACGGCGACCTTGACGTTTCCCTGCTCCAAGAGATGCCCCCAGGAAGAGGGGAGGTGAAGACGCATGTGAGGGACGGAACGGCGGCGGAGAAAATATGGTCTCACTTGCATGACCGGGTGACCAAGGGGGACCGGGTCTATGTGGTGGTGCCCCGTCTGGGCGAGGAGGTCTTGGACCCGGCTGATGAGGCCTCGGTGAAGCGGACGCATGAGCAACTGTCGGCGGCGATCGGAAAACATCGGGTTGCTCTTCTGCATGGCAAAATGAAGGAAGAGGAAAAAATCGGAATTTTGGAGAAGTTCCGCCAAGGCCAAGTCTCCGTATTGGTGGCCACGACCGTCGTCGAGGTGGGGGTGGATGTACCGGAGGCGAACTGGATGGTCATTGACCATGCGGATCGGTTAGGCCTCTCGCAACTGCACCAGCTACGGGGGCGGATTGGGCGCGGGGGTCGGAACGGAAACTGCGTTCTTATCCAACGATCCGGCGGCCCGCTGGCCAAGCAACGATTGGAGTTCCTGGCAGAAAATCGGGATGGGTTCCGTATTGCCGAGGAGGATTACCGACTGCGAGGGCCCGGGGATATTCTGGGCGAGGACCAAAGCGGGATTCCGCGATTTCGCTTTGCCAGACTTCCCGAGGACATGCCCTTGCTGCAAGCGGCCCAAGAAGAGGCCATCCGCCAGATGAAGGGGGACTGGAAAAAGTGGCAGGGATTGGTGGAGGCGGAAGGAAGAGCAAAAGAGGACGTGGCGACAAATTAAAGGCAGGATGGAAGACGGGGGATGGGTTGGGCTAAGGTTTCCAGATGTCTTCTGGCGGAGGTAGAAAATCAAAGAAGCTATTTGAGCAGGCGCGAAGGGTGACGCCTGGGGGAGTGCATTCGCCGGTCCGGGCGTTCCGTGCGGTCGGGGGAACACCCGTATTCATGGGTTCTGCCCAGGGGGCTTATCTCAAGGATGTCGATGGGAAGGTCTATGTGGATTATGTGGGGAGTTGGGGGCCGGCCATCCTTGGTCACGCTCATCCTGCCGTGACCGCCGCGGTTCGTAAGGCTGCCGGACGAGGGCTAAGTTTTGGCACCCCGCATGCAGGCGAGGTGGAACTTTCACGGCTTATCACCCGGATGGTGCCGAGTGTGGAGAAGGTGCGATTTTGCAATAGTGGCACCGAGGCAACCATGTCCTGTCTCCGTCTCGCGCGCGGGTTCACCGAAAGAAATTCCATTGTAAAGTTTTCCGGCTGCTACCATGGACATTCCGATGCACTCCTCGTGGCGGCTGGTTCGGGCGCCCTGACGCTGGGGCGCCCGGATAGTGCAGGAGTGACGCCTGGGGCAGTGCAGGACACCTTGGTGTTACCTTTTAATGATCTGGCGGCGGCGGCGGAACTCTTTCGTCAAAGGGGTAAAGAGATTGCGGCCGTGCTATTGGAACCGATTCCTGCGAATGCCGGCCTAATTCTCCCGATTCCCGGGTTCTTGGAGGGGTTGCGAGAACTCACCCAGAAACACGGGGCGTTACTTATTTTTGACGAGGTGATGACCGGTTTTCGGGTGGCTCCGGGTGGGGCCCAGCAAATTCTGGGTATCCATCCCGACTTGAGTGCCTTCGGGAAGGTTATCGGCGGAGGCTTGCCCGTGGGGGCCTTCGGAGGACGGGCGGAGGTGATGGACCATCTTGCACCCGATGGGTCTGTGTATCAGGCTGGGACGCTATCAGGGAACCCCATGGCAATGGCGGCCGGCCTGACCCAACTCCAGATTCTGGCCAAAGGAGAGGTTTACAAAAAACTCGAGAAGATCGGGGCTGAAATCGAAGCTTTGATCAAAGAGGA
>JBEANM010000169.1:0-3344 GCA_041165425.1 Verrucomicrobiota bacterium | reverse complement strand
TGGCCCGGACAACGTTGCAGGCAAAAATCCAGCTGTTCCTCAATCGCCGGACGGCTGCCGGGGTGAAAATCGTGCAGGGACAAAAGTAGTTTCCGATCTCCCCGGCCATATTTTCGCCCTCCTTGGCGGTGCAGATCCTTGCCGTACAGAAGGGGGGACTCCGCCAGATCCTTCACCACAGTACAAAGAGTCACCGGTTCGGTCGATTGATCCTGGAACTTGGTAATCCGACGCCGATCCGTCACGCGAAATCCATACCGGGCAAACATCCGTTCCCCACGACAGGAATCTATCCACAACCATGCGGACGGCTTCCACCGCTTTCGCTTCAGGCAAAAGATTAATATGAAAATGGGCGGCATTCTTGGGTGCGGAAGGGGTTTCACGAGGGCCCCGCAGAAAAAGCCACCACAGATACTTCCGGCTCGGTGCTCGGTAGCCCCCGAACATTCCCCGGAGAGCCCGCGCCAACCAAAAGGGAAAATGCCTCGCTAGGTAGCCCCGGCGTTTTCGCGCATCCTTGGACGCCGTGAGATACCCCTCAATCGCCCCAGTGGGTCCCTCCAGCACAAAGCAGTTTTCCGGCTCCGCATCCGTGTAAGGAGCCGTCAAAAAATCTGCGAAAAGCTCACGATCTTCGAAGACGGGGTCAATCGGGCTTCCCAAGAAGCCGGTATCTGCGCATATCCGGCGGATGGCGGGTCGATCCTCCGGACAGTAAGCCCGAACCCGAAACCGCGTTCCAGAATCACCGCCGACGCTCATAGACCTCCATTTGCCGTGCGAAGGTTTTTTCCCAACTAAACTGATCCGCCACAAAACGGGCCGCTCGCTGGCGATCCTCTCCGGTCAACTGCCCGGCCCTTCGCACCACCGCTTCAGCCAGGCCGGACGAGCTCTTTTCCGAAGCCCACGACTGCAAATCCGCCGCCTGCTCATCCATCGCGCCACCCCGGAATCCCACCACGGGCAGTCCGCATCCCTGCGCCTCCAGCAGAACCAGACCAAAAGTCTCCCACCGACCGGGGTGTACTAAAAGATCCGCCGCCCGATACCAATCCGCCAACTCCTCAGGTTTTTTCACGAAAGGTACCCGTCGTACGCGGGGGTTATGCCGGACAAAGGTCTCCACCAAATCCGTCATTTGCCCGTCTCCTACCATGACTCCAGTCCAAGGCCCTTTCATCTGCTCTCCGATTTTTAACCAGGTCCGCAGCAGCAGGGCTGTGTCCTTGTCCGGAGAGAACCGACCCACATAAAGAAAGACCGGCTGATCCTGTGGCAACCTCAGCTTCTCCCGAATTTCACGACGCTGCACCTCATGGGGACAAAAGGTTCTGGTGTCGACTCCTAGGGGAAGATGGATCAATCCCTGCATTCCCCAACCGGAAAGAATTCTCATCAGGTGACGGCTCGCGACAAAAACCCCCCGACTCGTGTCTGCCAAATTTCTCAGGTAATCCCCGGCGGTTCTCTCCACCCAGGCCCTCGCCCAGCTACCCACAAACTTCATCACCGTCCGGAGCAAGGCATCAGGAAAGTGGGAGTGATAAAACATGTAGAAATCCGATCCTCGGCGATTCGCCCAGTTCCGCGACACCAAGGCCGCATGATAAGGATCCCCGGACTCCACAATCTCCGGGCGTTCCGCGTACAGGATCCTCAGCAAGGCGGGAAGGTCCAGCATCCATCGGTACCTCGAGGTCCGATTGACCAGGGGCCCGGCCACCGTCCAAAGCTGGGCTCGGCCACCTTCGATCTGCTCCGTGCGAGCCCCGGGGACAACCATCAGGTGTTCGTGAGGCGTGTGATCCCGGATAAAACGCCTCTTGGCCTCCAGGTAAGAACGCACACCTCCACCCCGTGGGGAGTAGATTTGGGTAAGGTCGCATATCTTCATGGAAAGGAACCTTGAGAATGCCCCTTCCCGTGCTAAAGAGGAAGTCTATGAGGCGGAACGATTTTCTCCGGCTTATGCTTGCCGCCGGCGCCGGTCTGGCAATGCCCGTCCGCGCTCAAAACGGGATTGTCGTTGAACCCGGTGAAAACGAGGTCAACCCTGCCTTTATCAATAGTGGGCCGGGCTTTGGCAATAAACTGGCTCTGACTTTTGATGACGGCCCCTCCCCCGGGGTGACCGACCGGGTGTTGGAAGAGCTTAAAAAACGCGACATGCGCGCCACTTTTTTCCTTATCGGCGCCAAGGTGGATGCCTATCCCGATCTGGCAAAGCGGCTGGTGGCTGAGGGCCATGATGTCGCCAACCACACCTACACTCACCCCCGCCTCGCCGGGATGGGCGACGCAGCCGTGGAACAGCAACTGTCCCGCTGTCAGGACGCTATCGCGCGCCACACGGGTGTCACTCCGGTCTGGTTCCGGCCGCCCTACGGCGCTTTCCGCAAGGAACAGGGCACAATTGCCTCCAGAATGGGCTTGGGAGTCGCCTACTGGTCGGTGGATCCGCAGGACTGGCGAAAACCCGGCAGCTCTGCCATTGCCAACCGAGTTCTCAGCGCCAGCCAACCCGGATCCATCATTCTCCTGCATGATCTCCATCCACAAACCGCCGACGCTGTCCCCGCTATTTTCGATGGCTTACTGGAACGCTCTTTTACCACCGCCCCATTCCATAGCTTTGTTGGCTCCCCTTACGCCTAACGTGGCGGAAAGCGGAGAGCTTAAGTTCTAAGGACCTTTCCCCCTCCTGCGGCAAAGTTTGCAATCCTTCTGCCTGCTTATTTCTGGCTGCCTGACCAGATCGTCCCAGGCAGAATCTTTGCTCCTTTGGCAATCAGGCTTCCGGGGTTGATCACCGCATTACATCCAATCGAAGCTTTATCCCCCACCATCGCGCCAAATTTCCGCAGCCCCGTCTCCATCAACGAGCCCGCGGCTCGAACCTTGATCGCCTGCCCGTCCAGTCGGTAGTTCGATAAAATTACTCCCGCACCGAGGTTCACATCCCGCCCAACCACTGAATCTCCCACATAACTGAAATGGGAAACATGCGCGCCGGAAAGCAGCACGCAGTTTTTAAACTCACAACTATTCCCCAAAACACAGCCGTCACCCGCAATGACGTTTTCCCGGATGTAGGCCCCATGACGGACTTCGCAGTTCTTCCCAATCCAGGCCGGACCGCGGATATAGACCCCCGGCTCCACAATCGTGCCTTCCCCAAGATGCACATTCTCCCCGATGACGGGCGAACCGATCAGCTTGGCCTTGGACCCATTTTTCAGGTTTTTTTTCAGGTAGTCGCCAATCCGAGGTAAGACCTCCCAGGCGTGCTTCACCCCGGCAAAAAGCTCCTCATGATTCTGCCCCTGCAGATCAAAAAA
>JBEANM010000168.1:0-3084 GCA_041165425.1 Verrucomicrobiota bacterium | reverse complement strand
AGCTTCTTGTCCTTCAATTCCTTGACGATTTCATCCACGGCCTGACCGGTGAGGCGCTCCACCTGCATGGAGTCGCGCAGTCCGGAGGCCTCCATGAAAATGTTCATGCCCTTGGCCATGGGACTGATCCCGGGTCCGGGGGCCATCTTCGACTTGGCGGTGCTGTCGAGGGTGAGGAATGGTTTTCCGCCAGAGTTGTTGGGGTCGGAAACGGTGAGAAGGATGCCCACCTCCGGATTGTCCTTCATCATCTTCTTGTTGGGATCGAGATCCACGATTTGGGTGTCTACTTTCCAGCCATCGTCGGGTGGGGCGCCAGAGGAGGTCCAGGCGCGGGCAGGGAGGCCGGCGTCCTTCAGTTTGTCGATGAGACTCTTGGTGATGTCGGTCTGCAGGTCCTTCAGCTTTTCCTTTTTGTCCTCATCGTCGCCTTCCATCATCTTCCGCAGCGGTCCTTTCGGAAGACCGCCCTCTTCCTCCTTCTTGGCGGCGGCCACGGCAGAGGGATCCACTTTGACGGGGATGACGTAGACTTGGGCGGGCAGCTTGGTGGGCCAAGTGATATCGTTGACCGGGGCGGCCTCGGCTTTTTTGACGGTTTCTTCCTCGGCATGGGCGAGGCTGAGAATTAATAGGGGAAGGAGGAGTTTCAGCATCGGATTAGACTAAGATGAAGATTAAGTTTAAGTAAGCTTCAATCTCGGAAGTTGTTAAACGAAAGTGCCGCGGGGATATCGAGTTTGCGGAGATGGGCGATGGCGGCCTGGAGGTCATCTCGGCTTTTGCCGGAGACGCGGACCTTGCCTCCCTCAATGGCAGCCTGAAGCTTGAGCCCGGATCCGCGTACCGACTGGCTGACGACCTTGGCGTTTTCCCCGGACAGACCCTGCTTGAGCAGGATCTCCTGTCGGGCGCGGCCGACGGAAGAGAGCTCAGCGTCCTTGGGCTCCAGGTTTTTCAGGGGTACTCCCCGTTTGGCCAGCTTGCCTATGACAATCTCCCGCAGGGCATCGAGCTTGAACTGGTCATTCGCGGAGAGGACGAGCTTCTCCTTTTCCTCGGCGATCTCCCACTCCACGCCCTTGAAGTCGAAACGGCTGGCCAGCTCCTTCCGGGCCATCAGCAGGGCGTTGCTGAGCTCGGACATGTTGATTTCAGAGACCACGTCGAAGGAAGGCATTTCGCGGAGAGGGGTTAAGGGGTTAAGAAATTCAGGATTAGCCTTGAGAAAACGTAGATGTTTCTCTTGGAATTTATTTTCCGGTTTGGATGTCTAGGTTGCCGTCTTTGTAGGCGAGGGTGAGGGTGGAGCCATCGGGGATCTCGCCGGAAAGGAGTTTGCGGGAAAGGCGGGTTTCCACCTCGCGCTGGAGATAGCGCTTGAGGGGCCGGGCGCCGTAGACGGGATCGTACCCCTCGCGCCCGATATGTTCGCGGGCGGCGTCGGTGAGGTTGAGGGTAATGCGGCGCTCGGCTAGGCGGCCGCGCAGCTGGCCCAGGAGCAAGTCCACGATCTTCTTAATCTCGTCCAGGGTCAGCGGCTTGAAGAGGACGATCTCGTCGATCCGGTTGAGAAATTCGGGCCGGAAGTGACGACGGAGCTCGGTCATCACCGATTTGCGGGTTTTCTCCGTGATCTCGCCTTTCGAATCGAGCCCTTCCATCAGCAGGGGCGAGCCGATATTGGAGGTCATGATGATGAGCGTGTTCTTAAAATCGACCGTCCGGCCCTGGCTGTCGGTGAGCCGGCCGTCGTCGAGGATCTGGAGGAAAGTGTTGAAGACGTCCGCGTGGGCCTTTTCGATCTCGTCGAAGAGAATCACGCAGTAGGGGCGACGCCGGACGGCTTCGGTAAGCTGACCGCCTTCCTCGTAGCCGACGTAGCCGGGAGGAGCCCCGATGAGACGAGAGACGGCGTGCTTTTCCATGTATTCCGACATGTCGATCCGGACCATGGCGTCCTCGCTGTCGAAAAGCGTGGCGGCGAGGGCTCGGGCGAGCTCCGTCTTGCCGACGCCGGTGGGGCCAAGGAAGAGAAAGGAGCCGATCGGACGTTTGGGGTCCTTGAGGCCGGAGCGGGCACGGACGACGGCATCGGCAACGGCTTGGACGGCCTCGTCCTGGCCAATGACCCGTTCGTGGAGGATCTTATCGAGGCGAAGAAGCTTTTCCTTTTCGCCCTCCAAAAGGCGGGAGACGGGGATGCCGGTCCAGCGGGCCACGACCTCGCCGACCTCCTCCGCGGTGACCTCCTCACGCACAAGTTTGGCTTTGCCACCTTTGCCCTTGTCCTTTTCTTCCCCGGAGGATTCCGCGGCTTTGAGCTTCTTTTCGAGATCCGGGAGTTTGCCGTACTGGAGTTCGGCCACTTTGTTGAGGTCGTAGGCACGCTGGGCGGTCTCGATCTGCTGACGGACCTTGTCGATCTCCTCGCGAATCTTGCGAGAGGATTCGACTCCCCCCCTTTCCGCCTGCCATTGGGCCTGCAGGGTGTCCCGCTTGGCCTTCAGGTCGGCTAATTCTTTCTCGAGTGTCTTGAGGCGCTCCTTGGAGGCGGCGTCCTTTTCCTTTTTCAGGGCTTCGCGTTCGATCTCGAGCTGGAGGATGCGGCGTTGGAAGTTTTCCAGCTCCTCGGGCATGGATTCAATCTCGGTGCGGAGCTTGGCGGCGGCTTCGTCGATGAGGTCGATCGCCTTGTCGGGAAGAAAACGGTCAGTGATGTAGCGGTTGGAAAGGACAGCCGCAGCGACGAGGGCGGCGTCCTGGATGCGGACGCCGTGATGGACCTCGTACCGTTCCCGCAGGCCGCGGAGGATGGAGATGGTATCCTCCACGGACGGTTCCTCGACGAAGACGGGCTGGAAGCGGCGTTCCAGGGCGGCGTCCTTCTCAATGTATTTGCGGTACTCGTCGAGGGTGGTGGCACCGATGCAGTGGAGCTCCCCGCGGGCAAGCATGGGCTTGAGCATGTTGCCAGCGTCCATCGCGCCCTCGGCCTTGCCGGCACCGACGATGGTGTGGATCTCGTCGATGAAGAGGATGATGCCGCCCTCCGCCTTGGCGACCTCGGTGAGGACGGCCTTG
>JBEANM010000167.1:0-3097 GCA_041165425.1 Verrucomicrobiota bacterium | reverse complement strand
GGGGACATGGTGGTCGGGAGATTGGCGTAGATGTTGGCGGCATGGAGATGATTTGAGAAATGCTCGAAGCTTTTGCGGGAGGTGGTGAAGACGGAGGCCGAGAGGCCGAACGGCACGGCATTATGCGCCGCGATGGCCGCCTCCGTGCTTTCCACGGGAACCAGGTCGATGACGGGGGCGAAAAACTCCTGGCGGGAGCTGGGGTCGGCGAGAAACGCGGAGGCAGAGGGCCAGAGCCGGGCACAGGGCTCCACATAATGGCCCCGGCGCCCGTTCCACTCCGGGTGCACTTTGCCCGGCTCGAGAAATTTGACGCCCGCTGGAGCGGTGAGGGCAGAACGGTAGCGCTCCACCGAGCCGGCATTCACGAGCGGCCCGAGTTTCGTCTTTTCTTCGGCCGGCCAGCCGGGCCGGAAGGGGACCATGGCGGCGGAAAGCTCCTTGGTGAAAAGGGGGACCACTTTGGCGTCCACCAGGACGCGGGAGGTGGCGTTGCAGCGTTGTCCGCTCGTGAGGCAGGCCGCCTCGGCGACCATTTGTGCTGCCCGCACGAGGTCGGCATCGTCCAGAACCACCGAGGCGTTTTTGCCGCCCAGTTCCAAGGCCACGTCCTTGGTCGGATCGAGGGCGGTGATTTCCGCCAGGAGTCCACGTCCGGCCGGCACGGAGCCGGTAAAGACGATGGAGCGGATGCGGCGGTCGAAGCAGAGTGTTCGGGCCAATTCGGTACCGCCTTGGGCAATCTGGAATACGCCGGGAGGAAACAAGGGTGCCATCAGGGTCAGGTAGCGGGCGGAGACCACCGGGGCCATGGGAGACGGCTTGAGGATGACCGGGTTGCCGGCAAGAAGGTGCGCGGTGGAGGGCCCGTGGCTGAGATGGAGCGGCCAGTTAAAAGGACCGATGACCAGGCTGGGACCACGGGGGCGTTGCCGGATCCGGCTGGGGTTGGGTGCATCGACCGGTTTTTCCTCGGCGAGAAAACGCTCTGCATCGGAAATGGCGAAATCGATTTTAGTGACCAAGGCGGCCGCTTCGGCCCGGCACTCCGTGATGGGCTTGCCGATCTCCCGGCAGATTCCCTGAGCCAACTCTTCCTGGTGGGCCTGGAGGAGCTTTTGGGCAGAGCGGAGGCGTTGGATTCTTTCCGTCAGCGGGCTCTCGGCCCAGCCCTCGGCCGCGGCGGCCGCCGCGGCGAGGGCGGTTTCCGGCGGCGTGGCCTGAACCTCCGGTAGGAGATCGGAGAGATCCGCCGGATTGGCGTTGCGCCAGGATTTGGGGTCAGCGGCCATGGATCGCAAGGGCCGCCCGGAAGGTGCCGACATGCACGGAAACAACTTTTTCCACGGGCCGAGTGTAGCCCCCGGCAAGGGTCCACGCCACCGGCACGCCCTGTCGGCGGAAGAAGGAGAAAACATGGCGATCGCGGGCCTCGAGATCGGTGGCGCCGAGATTCAGGGGAGAATAGGGGTCATCCCGCAGGGGATCGGCGCCGGCTTGGAAGAGCAGGAGATCGGGGGGCGCCGGTTGGACGAGCCAAGGAAGGTTTTGTTCGAGCACCTCGAGCAGGTGGGGTCCATCGCTTTTGGCGGGTAGGGCGACGGAGAGGTGGTTGGGGCCGTCCGGATGCTTCTTTTCGGTGACGTCACGGAAGCAGACATTGTTCCAGTAGTCGTTCCCATAAATCGAGAGCTGGCGGATCCAGGGGCGGTCCTGCAGCAGCTGGGCGGTGCCGTTGCCGTAATGCAGGTCGAGGTCGAGCACGGCGGCGGTGCGGAGGGCGCCGGCCCGATAGAGTTTCTCCAAGGCGACGATCAGACCATTGAAGGTGCAAAAGCCTTCGCCGTGGTCGGCGCAGGAGTGGTGGAAGCCGCTGGCGATGGCCGCACCAATACCGTGGGCCAGAGCGGACTGGGCGGCGGCATACACCGCCCCATTCGTCAGGCGGACGGACTCATACAGGCCGGGTACCCAGGGAAATTTTTGCGATTCGGCAAGGGGCCGCGGCTTTCCGGTTTCAATCGCTTGGATGTAGGTGTCCGTGTGGACACGGAGCAGATCGTCCCGGTGAACCGGTTCCGGCCGCAGGAGCCGGACGCCTTCGAGTTCGGCCACGCGGTCGGCAACCAGCTGGAATTTCTCCATGGGCATGGTGTGTTCACCGATCGCGGCGGCCTGACCGGGGTGATGAAAGGCTTCGATCATACCTGGGTGGGTGGAACCAAGGGTACCGGAGTCGAGCCGTCCGGGTAAGCCCGCCAATTTTTCCAAAGCGGCTCCATGTCCGCAGGGCGGAAGGTGTCGGAGTACATCGCGTAGAGGTCGCGAACCATGGCACGAAGTTCCGCGGCCGAAGCGGATGTTTCCGACTCGTGTCCGACGCGGCGCAGGATCGGGGTCATGGGGATAAATTCATGCCGACCGCTGGCATCGATCTCGGCGGGGTCCCGAAAGTCTGGTTGGAAGTACGGCATCACCTTGGCATCGACCTTGAGGTAGCCGGCTTTCTCGTAGGCAATGAGCCGAACCATGCGGGCCTCGTCTTTCCCGTCGGGCAACTCCATCTCGCCGACCAGGGTGATGGGGGCATGGAGGGCGTGGCGGGCCCGGTGCAGCAGGGTGCGGGCGGTTTGCACAGGAAAGGCCCGCATCCAGCCGGCGAGGCCGGATCGCCGGCGCGTGGGATCGACCCAGAGATGGGAGAGATGGACGGTGCAGGCGGCGCGTTCCGGTGGGGCGTGAACAATGGCGGTATAGTCGCGCACGGCAGCAATTTCGTCCTGGGGATCCAGCGCCAGAATCATGGCATAGTGAAAAAGGGGTTTCCCGGGTTGGGGAGATTGAGAGTTCCAAGCCAAACGATGCTCGATGACCGGGCGGGTCTCCATCTCGTTGCGAGGTCCGAAAAGCGCGGTGAGCTTGTCGAAGGCTCGTGAAAAGAGAGGGTCCTGGACGGATTCAATCAGGTGAAATTGGATACCGCCGAGGTCGGCGGAGGCGGAGCGCTGGTCTCCGGGGGAGAGATCTTCGGGGATGAGCTTGGGGGCGCGGATCAAACGAAGGCCGGGGCCTGGTGCGGAAGTTTGTGGGCGGCGGC
>JBEANM010000166.1:0-3101 GCA_041165425.1 Verrucomicrobiota bacterium | reverse complement strand
CGACTTTTACGAGGTGGTGTTTGTGACGATGCCTGGCGCGAGAATCCAGGTGCAGCGAAACACCACCCTAAACGCCGCTAGTTGGGCTGACGTAGGCACAGCTTTGACGGCGGATGCCAACGGCTATGTTGTTTATCAAGAGGCTGCCGCTGGATCTGGGACTGTGTTCTTCCGAGCCTACCGTGCACCCTGACGAATGCGGGAGTTGGAAGAAGCGCCCTTTCCAAAAGGTTGGCGGAAAACCTAGCGACGTGTACTGCTTTTCCTTGTTTTTAAAACCCTCGTACAAGTTTTAACTACATATTAAGTAAAAAACCTAACGAATAGCAGATCATCTATTAGGCAAGCTTAATGCCTCCGGCGTCAGACAACTAAAGCCGGGTATTGTTGCGGGGGGCTTGGCTTGGCCGGGGATTTTCGCTCTATTGAAGGGCTACGATGCTCGCATTTTTACCTCTGGCTGTTTCGGGTGGTCCGCCTGTTCCTCCGGCCGCCACCACTTTTTTTCAGATCGGACCGTTGCCGGTGACGAGCAGCATGATTGCCGTGTGGGGCGTGGCCGCCCTGATCATCGCTGTGGTCACCCTTAGCACCCGGCGAATGGCGCTGGTGCCCACCGGCTCCCAAAACCTGGTCGAGGCGGTGGTAGACGGGGTGCAGGGAATGCTCTCCGGCCTGCTGGAACCGAAGGTAGTCCGCTGGGCCCTGCCGCTCATCGCCACCTACTTCATATTTATCCTTCTCTCCAACCTGGTGGATCTCATGCCCGGCGTTGGGAGTATTGGCTACGGTCATGCCAAGGAAGGCGGATTGCCCTTTGCTCTCGACCACGTAGAGCGGCCTCTCCTCCGGCCCCCGACGGCGGATGCGAACCTGACCGTCTCGATGGCGGTGATCTACTTTGTCATGAGCACATTTTGGGCGCTGCGCTTCAATGGGCCAATCGGCCTGGTGAAGCATATCTTTGGCGTGAAGGGGAAAATCGGGGGGTTCCTGCTCGTCCCGATGGCGGTGATCTTTTTCCTGGTCGGTATCGTGGAGGTGATTTCCATCATGATCCGGCCGGTTTCCCTTTCGATGCGGCTCTACGGGAATATTTACGGTGGAGAAAACGTGCTCACCCTGATGCTGAAAATGCTGCCCGGCGGAATCGCCGCGGTGCCTTTCTATTTTCTCGAGCTGATTGTCTGTGTGGTGCAGACGATCGTGTTCACCATGCTTTGTGTGGCCTTTACGGCCACGCTTTGCTCGCACTCCGATGACGAGGGCGGGCACCACTAACCCCAACCAAGGAGATACCCATGATACTGGCAGAGGCAGGACAAATTGCAGTCAATGGAATGCAGCTCGCGGTGGCACTTGTCGGTGCGAGCGCGGCGATCGGCGTCGGCCTAATTGGCGGACGCGCGGCGGAAGCCGTGGGTCGCAACCCCGGAGCCTTCAACCCGGTGCTGATCATCAGCCTGCTCGGGATGGCGTTTGCCGAGGGTCTTGCGATTCTCGTCTACTTCGTCGTCAACAAGTAGTCCCGGGAACGTCGAGCCATGCTCGCCACATCCCTTGCGGAAACCGGCGCCCAACTGGCGGAACAGATGGGCATCAGTTGGGCCAAGTTCCTTGCCCAGACGATCAACTTTTTGATCGTCCTGGGGGTGCTCTGGAAATTCGCCTATCGGCCGGTGCTCAACATGCTGGCCGAGCGCAAGCGCCTCATTGAGGAAGGGCTGGCCGGGGCCGAGAAGGGGAGAACTGCTCTCCTCGAGGCCGAGGCTCAGCGCCGGAAGATCCTCACCGAGGCGGAAGCCCGGGCGGAAAAAATGGTCACCGAGGCCCGTGTGGCGGCCGACGCCCAGGGAGCCCAACGGCTCGCCGATGCCCAGGCCCAGGCCGACACCCTCGTCCGCAAGGCGAAGGAGTCCATGGAGCGGGAGAAGTCCCAGCTCGAGGCCGAGATGCGCAAGGAGCTCGTACGGCTGGTGGCCCGCACCACGGAAAAAGTGGTGGGCCGCGTCCTCACCCCGCAGGACGAAGAGCGCTTGCGGAAAGAGGCCGTGGAACAGGTCGCCCGCTAAGAGCCGATGAAGATCAGCCGAGCCGCCCGCGCCGAGGCCAAATCCCTCTTCCGGCTATGCCGGACCGACAAGGGTTTGGATGAGGCGCGCCTGCGTCGCGTGGTGCAGGCGGTCGCGAAGCAGCGGCCGCGGGGCTACCTGCAGGTCCTCGGGCGGCTGGTGCAGCTGGCCAAGCTGGAAACGGAACGGCGGACGCACGAGGTGGTGTCCGCCACCAAGCTCGAGGACGGCGGCAAATCCGTCTTTGCGCTGCTGGAGAAACATTTTGGCAAGCCGCTGGCACAAAAGGCCGAGGTCCGGTCGGACGTGCTGGGCGGGTTGCGGATCCGCGTGGGCAGTGATGTCTGGGATGCGACCATCCGCGGGCGCCTGGAGGCGCTCGCCCGGTCGGCCTAAACCGCGGAAAGCAAGGAGCAGAACATGAGTGGAATCGTCGCAGAAATCGAAGCCGAAATCGGCAAACTCAAATCCGAGGTCACCAAGAGCCACACCGGCCGCGTCCGCGAAATCGGTGACGGCGTGGCGAAGATCGAGGGCCTCACAGGTGTCGCGCTCAACGAGATGATCGAATTTCCCGGTGGGATCACCGGCTTGGCCCTCAACCTCGAAGAGACTGAGGTGGGCGCCATCATCATCGGCGACTTCTCCCACATCAAGGAAGGGGACGAGGTCAAAGCCACCGGCAAGCTCCTCCAGGTACCGGTCGGCAAGGAGTTGCTGGGCCGGGTGGTCAACGCGCTTGGCGAACCGCTCGACGGCAAGGGCCCGATCAAGGCCAAAGCCAATTATCCGGTGGAAAAAATCGCCCCCGGCATCATCAAGCGGCAGTCCGTCACTCAACCGCTGCAGTCCGGCATTCTCGCGATCGACGCGATGATCCCGATCGGCCGCGGCCAGCGGGAGCTGATCATCGGCGACCGTTCCACCGGCAAGACCACGGTGGCGATCGACACGATCATCAACCAGGCCCGGATCAACCAGGCCGCGGAGAAGTCCGGCGAAAAGAATTTCCGTCCCGTCTACTCGATC
>JBEANM010000165.1:0-7677 GCA_041165425.1 Verrucomicrobiota bacterium | reverse complement strand
ATTGGGAAAAGCCGAAGCAAGGTGGGGAGATTAGTGATGCGGCGGTGTTTGCCGCGCTCGATGCCTTGGTGGAGCAGGATGAGGAAAACCGTTGGTGGGTTGGGCTATGAAAAGGTTTCTGATCCTACTGTTCTCCTTTGGGGTGATCGCCGGGCCTTTGACGGCCCAGGAGGAGCGTGAACCGGAGTTGAAAGCCGGAGAGGTGAAAAAGGAAAAAGCCAGGCCCCCACGGATTCCGGATGGTCCTTTTGTGCCCAAGCGCGGCATGGTGAATCGGCAAAAGGGGCAGTTCTGGGCGGGGCCGCCAGATGAGGGCCGGTTCGGGCAGATCCTCACGCTCACCCTGGTGCCCAAGGAAAAGCTGCAGGAGAAGTTGGCGGAGTGGCCTAATTATCAGGAACTCAACCAGGCTCAGCGGGATCGTTTGATGGAGCGGATTGATCAGGTACGGGAGACGGCTCGGAAACAGGCCTTGGATGTAGCTAAGGAGTTCGATCTGCAGGTGGCTCCTGGCCGTGAAGAGGAGTTTGTGCGGATGTATTGGCTGGAGAGGGTGGAGATCGACCAGGCCTTGAAGGAGGAGTTATCCACCAAACGCAAAAAGCTGGAGAAAGAGTCGGAGGAGCGGATCCTGCGGAAGTTCCCCAAGGGCACAAAAAACTGACGGAAAGGGTTTTGCAAGGGGTCGGGAGGTCTGGGGGGGCTGTCTTCATATTGTAACATTGAGAAACTTGTCCTTCGTTTTTCAGAACTTATTCACATCCCTAGATGAGGGATGTTCTGATCCTGACTGACCATTTGGAGGATCAGGCGGGCACGGATCTGCGGGTGGAGGTACGAGAGTTGGGTCAGGATGGGTTGCAGGGGTGGATGACCTGGGTTCGGGGTCGTTTGGGTAGAAAATTCAAGGGCGGGGATCAGGTCCTGCGGTGGGTGCGTCGGGCGACGGATGGTCCCTTGGGGCGGTCCCGTTGGCCGGAACTGCGCCGGGGAGTGGCGAGGGCGCTTGAGGAAAGTCGTCCGGAGCTGGTGGTCTTTTTTGATCCAGCGGTGGGGATGGCGTTGCAGGAGCGGGTGCAAAACCGTTCCGAAGCGGGTTTTCAGCGGGTGGGGGTGGCGTTAGAGGCGGAAGATGTGCGGCCGTGGGTGAACGTCCCGGCTGACCTCCTCTGGGTGGCGGATGAGGCCATCGCGGAAGAGTTGCGGGAAAAAAATCCCGTGGTGAAAGAGGTGATGGCGGGGGGCTGGCCGGTGCGGCCGGAGTTTGTCTGCCCCATGAAAGCGGAAGCGAAACGTTCGGCGGGTGCTTTTCGGATTCTTTATCTGGTCAACTCCCGGAGGCGAAAGGCGCTGCAGACGGTGGAGCGGTTGTTGCAGCTTCGGGGAGTCGAGGTGACGGCGGTGGTGGGAAAAGAAGAGGAGCTAAAAAAAGTCCTCGGCCAAGCGTTGCCGGATGTCAAAGGACGTTTGACGGTGCGGGGTTGGGTCAAGGATCTCGCCGGCTTGATTCGGGAGCATGACCTGGTGGTGACCAAACCGGGCACGATCAGTGTGCGGGAGATTTTAGCGGTAGGGCAGCCCCTGGTTCTGGTCGAAGGCGGTAAAAAAGCAGGAGAAAGAAAGGGGATGTGCCGGATGGTGACCCGGATCGGGTGTGGAGCTCTGGCCGATTCACCCAAGGAGATTGCCCAGAGGGTGGAGGCGGTGTTGGAGGGGGATGGGGTGGGACTGAGGGAATGGCGTCGGCGGGCACGAAAAGAGGCACAGAGGGCCGCGGGAGCGGTTGAACGTCTGAGCGAGCGAGTCCGGCAGATGGCGAAGGTGGCCCAAGTCACGGAGCGCTCCCCCGAGCTTCGGCTGCTGCCCTCCCTTGGCTCCTCCCAGAAAAAGCAGATCCTGATGGTGGATCTGCACACCCATACGATTTTTTCCGATGGCCGCCTTACCTTGCGTGAGTTGGTGGATTTTTATGGGCGGCGAGGTTTTGATGCGATTTCGGTCACCGATCACCTGGTGGATCCTCGTCGGCTGATGGGTCGGTTGGCCGGCCTCACCGGACTGGTGCTCACCCCCGCAGATTTGCCGGAGTACTTTCAGATCCTCCGAGAGGAGCGAAACCGGGCTTGGGCCAAATACCGGATGATTTTGTTCCCGGGTTTGGAATTTAATCACGATGGATTAACGGCCAAGCGCTCGGCCCATTTGCTCGGGGTGGATCTCAAGGAACCGATTGACCCCGCGCTCTCCCTGAAGGAGATCTGTCAGAGGATTCGGGAACAGGGGGGATTAACGATCGCGGCTCACCCGCACCACATGAGTTCGGCTTGGGGGAAGGACACGCTCTACCTTTGGGAACGGCAGGAGGAGTACCGACCCCTGATCGACGCTTGGGAGATCGGCAACCGGGACGACCTTTTCAATCCCGTGGGGCTCAAGCGGATGCCTTTTCTTGCGGGGAGCGACTTTCACAAGCCCAAGCATTTGATCAGCTGGAAAACGCTGCTGTTTTGTGAAAAGGATCCGGAAGCGATCAAGAATTGCATTCGTCAAAACCGGGATGTTTCCATCACCTTATACCGAGATCATCGGTTTGGCATGAGCCGGCAGGGGGAGGAAGGAAAAGTGGAAATCAGTACATCAGCTGTAGCCGGGTGATAAAACCAAGTTCGGCGTTTTCCACCACGAAATCTTGCCCGCCTCCACCTGTGAAGGCCTGATACTCAACGGTAAATCCGAGCTTCATGATTCGATTGATGTACCAGTTGAGGGCACCGGAAAAGCCGTTCACTGCGGTGGCATTGTCGATAGCGGAAATTCCGAGACCTCCTTGGTCCACAGGTCTGAACATGTTGGCGCCCATGGCGATTCCGTCGTAGCGGAAGGACAACTCCCAAGAGCCAATGTCACCGGTGTCAAAATTTAAAGGTTTTTCCGGGACCACCCCGTTCAGCGTGGCTTTTTCCCCAGTGAGCAAGTAATTCAAGGTGAGGGACCAAGCCGTGGTCTCATAGTTGGTGAATCCCCCGCCAGTGCCCAACCCGGCCGTGTTCACGCCCTGTTTTTCGGCGATAAATTCGCTGAGCAGGCTAAAGGGGCCATACTCGTAGTAAATTTGCGGGCAGATGCGCCAATGCTCGCCTTGGACGTTGAGACCGTTGGGAAAAATCAGGAAGTTATTGCCGCCATCCGTGCTGTAATTCTGGAAGAGCTGACTGGTGGTGGCAGAGGATTGAAGGGTTGGGCATAAAGCCGGAAGTAACCGGTTTCTCCGCTGTCATAGTCCAGTCCGGTCTGCAGAGTGTCGTTGCGGGCTCCCGCTCCGACCATGGCAGAATACGAAAGTTTTCCCTCAAAGAGGCGGCCGTGAACCATGACCCCGATATCCCGGTCAGGGGAAAGGTTGGAAGTTAGGGAACGCTCCGCGAACTGGAGATAAGCATCGGAAATCAACATCTCCAAAGCGAGCGGAGGTTTAAATTTTCCTGCTTCGACCTGGATCTCCTCGATCGTATTAAAGTTGACGTATCCGTCTGCGATGGTGGTGCTGTAGGCAACGGCGTTGGGAGCGGAGAGGGCGAATTCGGGAGCAAAGCGATACTCCCAATCGTCGTAGAAGTATCCGGATGCGTAAGGGCGAGCTCGGCGGATGAGGAATTTGGATTCCTGGGAAGTGGGCGGATCCACGAACTCCCGGTCGTCCAACTGCAGAAGACCACCAAGACGAATCGAGTGGGCATTGTCCTTGGAGCGGAAAATCAGCCCTTTTTCGGAAACATCGACCATGGGCAGCCGCTTGTCCCCTTCCTGCTCGGGTTTCGGGGCTTGTTCGGAGGTTCCTCCCTCAGGCAATTCCATGGTGGGTTGTAGCGCCTCGCTGGGAACTGGATCGAACTGACCTGGTTGGGACGGAGGCGGCGTAGGGGCTACGGTTGTTCCGGGGACCCCCGGATTGAGACGGGCAGGAGGTGGACTTCCCTTGGCCACTTGATCCTTAAGCTTTTTCACCTCGTCCACGAGCGCCTGGACCTGGCTTTTGAGGTCCGAGATGGTCTTGGCGGTCTCCTCGTCCACCGCGTGGAGAGGTGAGGGCAGGAGGAGCCAAGCGCAGGGCATAGCCCAACGCAGGGATTTTTGTAAAACCCTGAACATACAGGTCCGAGAATGAAGGGCTGGAAGTAAGGTCCAAGGGATCAGGGCGTCATGAAACAACGACTCGTGAACAGGGGTGAATAATTGGGCCTGAGAGGACTCGAACCTCCATGGGTTACCCCAACAGATCCTAAGTCTGTCGCGTCTGCCAGTTTCGCCACAGGCCCGTGGTTTTTACTTTAAGCCATAGAGATGAAACGGCCAGCGGAAGGTGGCGGTATCAGTGAAAGATGAAGAGCGGGAGTGGCAGAAAATTGGAAAAGTCGGTGGGTGCGAGCGGGGCAACACGGTTTTGAGTGGCAGAGGGCGGGAAATTTGACAAAATTAAGGCAGCGCAAGCTACTGAATATTAGGTATATGCCCAAAAGACCGAAATTTAAGCGGGGATTCACTTGGCAGCATCATTTGGATGAGTGGTGGGATCGGCGGACTCAGGAGTGGAAGGTGAAGTTATTTCTTACTATGGCAGGCGTGATTGTGGCCTTATTTGTGGCCTCGGCTCTGTGGCTTCACCACTGGTCTGAAAGGGACCAGATGGTGCAGGAGGCAAAATTGTTGAGGGGAGTTAAGATTGGGGAGACGGATCGCTTGATGGTGGCCCCGGGTGGGGCTTCCCAAGCTCCTGTCTCGCTGGAGGTTCGTTCGGGGGAGTAATGGTGGGGATGCAGGAGTCTGCATCCTGGGAAGTGGGGCTGTTCGGCGTAGTCCCTTAAAAAGACCGCATCCTTTTCCCAAAAGGCGGGTCTAATCCTTTATGAGGTGGTTAGGGGTTTTTGCAGGGTTGATCCTGGTCAAGGGGATGGTTTGGGCTGGGCTGCCTTTGCCCCCGGCCAGCCAGAGTCAGCCGACCTTGGAAAAGCCCGGGCGGTTGCCAGAAAGTGTGGCGACCTGGAATCTGCAGTGGTTCCCGGGAAATCGGCCGGAGCCTAGTTCCGCCCAGCGCAGTTGGCATGAGCGGGAGATAGCCAAGTCCATCCAGAGGCTCGACGTGGATCTTTTGCTTTTGCAGGAGGTGGTGGACCCCACGGCTTTGGAGCGTGTGGGCCAGGCTTATCCGTGGCGCGTAGTCTCACAGTTTCAAAGGGCGAGGGATGAGGATCCTGATTTACCGGTCCAGAATGTGGCGATCCTGAGTAAAGTCCCGATTCGCGAGTCGTGGGAGGTGGGTTTCCACGCCTTGCCGCTGACGCCGGACCGTCCGGTGCGGGGGTTCTTGGGGGCGCGGTTGGGAACCAAAAAAAACGGGATGACGGTTTATACCCTGCACCTGAAGAGCAACCGGGGCGGACGGGAGGTTTGCGCTCAACGAAGAGAGCGTGCGATGGACTACCTCAAAAAAGACTGGGAAACGCGAGGGTTGGATCCAGAGAAAGATGCGATTCTCGTGGCGGGGGATTTCAACTGTTCGTTAAGGAATCCGGAGTTTGCCGAGGAAAAAACGGTCCGGGCATTGCTGCAGGATGGGTGGCGTTCGGCGACGGCGGAAGTTCCCTGGCCCGAAGCGGCGACCGTGAAGCCTGATCCGATGGGAAAATACCCGGCGGCGGATTTCGACCATATCTTGCTTTCGCCTGCCTGGGCGAAAGCAGTGGAAAGGGGCAAATGGGAGGCGGGAGTGATTCAGAACCCGGGAGTGCCAAGTGACCATTGGCCGGTGTGGATGCGTTTTCAGTCAAAATAAAAAACCCTCCGGCCGAAGCCGGAGGGTTTTTTGAAAGAGAGGACGAATTAGGCGTTCTTGCGGACGCGGCGGAGGGCTACGAGGCCGGCCAGTCCCAAGCCCATCAGCAGGGAGCTGGAGGGTTCAGGAATCACGTTAAATGTGGTGGAGGAGGCGTTGGCCAAGTTGGGGGAATTGCCTGCCCCGGCCTGAACGCCAAGGGCGTCATAGGTGTGGCCTACAACAGTGGCAGAACCGGTCCAAGAATTATACTCAACATCAAAATAATATTTGAATGTGTAAGTGCCTGTCGAAAGGCCTGAGAGCAAGTTGCGGTTGAGGCCTGCAACGTAATTGAATATTTAAACAGGGGGGCAGCGGTGATCCAGTTGTCATTGGTTCCGCCCCCATCAGGTGTATTGCCACCATTCCAGTGATTCGATTTCACGAAAATTCTATCGAGGATGAGAGAGTCCCCTGCTCCAGGATTAAAGTCAGTTGTGCCGAGTCCAGCAACGGAGAGGCGAGGATTGTAAAAAGTTCCCCAATCGGCACGGTCGCCTTGGCGAAAAATGTTTGCTCCGTTGACTTGAAATTGCATCAACGATTCGACGATTTGCACTTCCGCTTTGCTGGAATTGGCGGGGCCGAGAGCACAAAGACCGATGGCAAGATTAAGTAATTTTTTCATAAGTTTAATTCCTTGGACGGGTTTTGAATTGGTTTTGTTCAAATCTCCTTGCTGTGAATAATTAATACCATTCCACAGAAAAATCAAGGGGGCAAATTCATATTTTTATTGATCTATTTAAGTAGCTATAATATAGAGCTATAAGATGATGGGTAAAAATCTTGTCACTATAGCTGTCCTTGCCAAGGAGTTGGGACTTGGGAAAGCAACGGTTTCCCTGGCCCTTCGGGATGATCCTCGGATCCGCAAACAGACGCGGGAGCGGGTGCAGCGCCATGCCGATAAAAGGGGATACGCGGCCAATCCCATGGTGGCCCACGTCATGAGCCAACTGCGCTCCACCCGCGTCTCGGAGTATCGGGCGACCGTGGCCCTGATCAACACCGCCCCCCAAGAGCAGACGATCCGAACCAACACCACCTACCGCTCCATTGCCGACGGGTTCCGGCAAAGGGCGGCTGAACTTAGATACCAAGTGGAAGATATGTGGATTGGAGATGAGATTTTTGCCGATCCGGAAAAGCTCAAGCGGGTTTTTCACACCCGCAAGATCGAGGGAATGGCATTTTTAGGAATCGTCGAACGGGCTCTGCTGCCTGAACCGGTCCATGCGCTCCTCTCCCGCAGCGTCTTCGTCGGCCTGGGGGTCCGCTTGACCCAACCGCTGGTTCACTGTTGTGCCAACAACCAGTACAACACCGCCCTTCTGGCGACGCAAAAACTCCTGGCCATGGGACTCAATCGGATTGGATTAGTGATGTCCCGAACGATTGACCGGCAAATCGATGGCCGCTTTACGATGGGCTTTCGCCGGGCGATGGAGGAGGCGGGATGGCGACCGGACAACGCCGTCAGTATGATCTGGAGTCATCAACCCAATGACGCCGTGGGTTTTTATCAGTGGCTGGACGTTGCCCGACCGGACGCGCTGCTTTGTACGCATACGGAAATTCCCGGATGGCTGAAGTCGGCCCCCGGGGGAGCGCGGAAGCTTGCCCTCGCCCATCTGGACTGGGATCCCTCCATGCACGGATGGGCGGGAATGAACCAGCACAACGATTTAGTGGGGGTTTTCGGGGCTGATCTTCTGACAGCCCATCTGGCGCGAAGGGATCTCGGGTTGCCGGAGGCGGTGAAGACGATGTTGGTGGAGAGCGAGTGGGTGGATGGACGTTCG
>JBEANM010000164.1:0-3120 GCA_041165425.1 Verrucomicrobiota bacterium | reverse complement strand
CCGGGATGGATCTGTTCGCGGAGAATGGCGGCAGGATTTTTTTCGGCGACGGTTTCAATTTCCACGCCCCCTTCCTGGCTGGCGATGAGGACGGGGTAGCCGGAGGCGCGGTCGAGGGCGATGGCCAGATACAACTCCCGGGCGATCTCGGTGGACTCTCCCACCAGGACGGCGTGGACGGGTTTGCCTTCCGGACCGGTCTGATGGGTGATCAGCTGGTTACCCAGCATCCGGGAGGTGACGTCGCGGACTTGGGCGGGCGTTTTGACGAGATGCACCCCGGAGACAAAGCCGTCGGCGAACTTCCCCTTCCCGCGTCCTCCCGCGTGGACTTGGGCCTTCACCACAAAGCTGTTGCAAGGGAGGGAGCGGGCGATGGACTCCGCCTCTTCCGGGGTGCGGGCCACGGCCCCGCGGGGAACAGCCACCCCGGCGGAGGAGAGAAGATCGCGGGCTTGGTACTCGTGGATGTTCATGAAGTAGAAAAACTAATGCCTAGGAGCGTCCTAGAAACCGGCTGGGGAGTCAACCCAACGGGCGCGCACTCTTGGGAACAGCTTTATTCCTGCGTGGGAGGCTCGGGCAGTTCTTCGGAAGAGGGAGCCGGGGGAAATCCGGACGCGGCCGTTTTGGATCCAACCTTCATGCTGAGGGGAGAAAGTTCTTTGGAAGAAAAGCCCGTCAGGTCGCGCTCGGTCTTGCTGACTTCCCTCATTTCCAATGTGTCCTGCACCACCGAGGGCTGAATCATGACCACCAACTCCTCCCGCCGGGTGGTGTCGGTGGTGCTTTTGAACAAGGTCCCCATCAAGGGAATGGTGGAAAGAAACGGAACCCCGCTGACGGTCTTGTCATCCTGTTGCGTGATCAGTCCGCCCAAAAGAATGGTGCCGCGATCGGGCACAATCACGGTGGTGGTGAGCTCCTGGGTGGCAATTTCCGGAACCGTGACCCCTCCCCCGATGTTGGTGTTCGCCCCGGGGATCACGTTATCGTTCGTCTGGATGATCTGCAGGGTGATCTCCCGGGCACTATTGATCAGCGGAACCACCTCGATCTTCAGAACCACGTCCTGGTACTGAATATTGGACTGCTGGGATCCCGTGGTGGTGACGGCACTACCTCCTGCCCCCAAACTGGTGACCGTGCTGGTGGGCACGGCGATTTTTCGCCCATTAAAAATGACGGCCTTTTTATTGTTGGCGGTAAAGACGGAGGGCCGCGAGGCGATGCGAAAACGCGTCGTGGCCGTGAGGGCCTGAATGTAGAGGTCGATCGACCCAGCGATAAAGGTGGCAATCTGCATGCCGGGAAGAGCGGCGGAGGCGACTTGGGCCATTTGCGCCAAAGTGGCGGCGGACGGACTCAGAGGCGTAACTCCACTGGTTCCCGAGGAAATAATGGGCCGGCCCCCGGAGACGGAAGCCGCCCCGGTCTGGGGGCCACCGATGTATTTCTGGAGAATGTTGACGGCAAATTGGTCGTCATTCGTGATGCGCAACTGGCCGATCACCGTGGCGAGATAAACCTGCATCGGACGTTTATCGAGTTTATCCAGGATGGCCTTCACCTTGTCGCGGGCCTCCGGCTGACCAATCACCAAAATGGAATTCGCCCGATTGTCGGCAATCAACCGGGTTTTCCCCACGATCACCGATTGGGCAGCCTGCTGCTCGCCGGGTTCCTCCAGGGATCCAAGTTGGCCTGCGCCGGAGACGCCTCCCGTGCCTGAGGATGTTCCCCCCGTGACCCCGGTCCCGATCCCACCCGTGGTGACCCGGGTGGGAGCCCCCGTTCCGCCCGCGTCTCCGGCCCCGCCCTCGTCTCCCTCCTCCTGCAGCATGTCGGCCAGGATCGGCAGCATGTCCGAGGCGGCGACATAGTTCAGCGGCTGTTCGTAGGGATCGCTCAGGTCCACCGCGACATCGAACTCCTCAATCAGTTTTTTGATGTAATCCATGTTCATCGGCCGGGTCACGATAAGAATCCGGTTGGTCCGGGTATCGGCAATCAACTGAATGTCCCCAGAGGATCCTGCATTGATCGTGGCCGCCGTGGTGGGAGCGGCGGCTTGGGCCCCCGGAATCGCCGGCACACCGGGCGGCTGGGTGGGTTGCCCCGTGGCCGCACGACCTGCGGTTCCACCTGTACCCTCCTCCCTCTTTTCCAGCAGCTGGGTGATCAGTTCGACCACCCGATCCGCGTTCGCTTGTTCCAACTGGACAAATTCCGAGCGCACTTCCGGAGCCGGCTGGTCCACCAACGCCTTCACCTCAATCAGCCGGCGAATCAAGGTGGAGTTCTCCGTAATGACGACCTGATTTGCCACCGGCACCGCCACCATACTGCCGTAGGGATGCAGCACGATGAACTGGTTAAAGATCTCCACCGCATCAGCGGCCGCCAGATGGGTGAGAGGCAGGACATACGAGGCAATGACCTCCCCCTCCGGCAACTCATCTTCGTTGGTGAAGACAAACACTCCCTCGCTCCGCGGATTTTTCCCGCCGGCGGTGTTGATCACTTTGACGGTCTTTTTATCCACCGCGATGAAGGCGTACCCGTTCAACAGGAGGGTCGATTCAATCAGGCGGATGGCTTCCTCCTTGGTGACCGGCTGGTTGAGGGTCAGGCTGAGGTTGGCGCCGCCCGCCGCCAGGCTTGCGTCCTTGATCAGCGTGACACCTTTCAAACGCTCATAGACCAGCAGGAAGTCCGAGACAGGATTGTTGGGAAACTGAATGGTATCGGGAGATATCATTTCTTCCGCCGAAGGCATGGCTGCAGGAACCGTTGCCGAGGGGACCGGTGCCTGCGCCCAAAGCGATCCGGCAAGGACGAGAAAAACGAGGACCTTTCCCGGGAATTTCATCGGGAGATAGGGGAAGGAATGGGAATCACCCGCCGCCGGATGACCGGGGGATTTTGGGCGGGCTTTTGGCCGGGGACGCCCGGAGGTTGCTGCCCAGCCTGGGGCTGTCCCGGAACCGCTGGCTGTCCGGGCGCCACTTGCCCGGCAATGGGTTGAGCGGCCCCAGGTTGACCCGGAGGGACCGCACCCGGAGCAGCCGATTCGTACTTGAGCATGGCGGTCTCGGTCCCTTTGCGGATCTGGGCCCG
>JBEANM010000163.1:0-3122 GCA_041165425.1 Verrucomicrobiota bacterium | reverse complement strand
CCTCACGGCAGGGTTCAACGTCATCGACAACCTCCTCATCCGTGCGGAATACCGCCTGGATTGGGGCACGAACATCAGCGGCAGCACGGCGAATGCCTCGGGCACCCAGAGCGGTGGCCCGGCTCATTATGCTGGCGCCGAAGTTGTCTACAGCTTCTAAAGAATTTTAGAGCCTAGATAGTTTAACAAAACCCCCGGGACCAGTGATTGGGTCCCGGGGGTTTTTGTTTTTGTGCGGTAGGGCGGGCTGTCCCTAGCCCGCCTCGCCCTCGCTTCACGCTTCCACCGTTCAATGAGGCGGCCAAGGGACTGGCCGCCCTACCGCCACTTCCAAGGGTCCCATCCCTCCTCCACCGACTCCCTGCCATCGACTTAATCCTAATCCTAATCCTAATCTAACCACGTGCCCCACCGTCGGAACCTTCTCGCCTGGACGATCCTTCTCTCCGTCTTCCTTGGAATGTCGGTCTATCTGATTCTCAACCCCACCCGCACGGGGGTCGTCCCGAACTACCGCTTCGCCGCCACTCACTGGTGGGATTCGACCTCTATGTACCCTGGCGGTACCCATGGATATCTCTACGCCCCGCCGTTTGCCGTGCTGTTCAGTGCCCTGAATTTTCTCAGGCCTGAAGTTTTGGGGGAGATTCTTTGGCGGGCCTTGGGGTTTGGGTTGTTTGCCTGGGGGTTGTGGAAGTTGGCGGGTGTTTCAAGCCGTCAGCATGGTCGGATGGGAACATCTGACCCTACCTTCCTTTGGATCGTGCTGCTGGCCGTTCCCGCCTCCCTCGCTTCCCTCAACAATGGCCAAACGAATCTGCCTCTTTCGGCCTGTCTGGTTCTGAGTGCCTTGGCTATCCGGGATCAGAAATGGATGCTGGCGGCCCTGCTTTTAAGCCTCTCGTTGGTTCTAAAGCCCATCGCCCTGGCTCCCTGGTTGTTGGCTTTCGCGGTGATCCCGGCGATGCGTCGTCCTTTGCTTTTGGGGATTCCCGGCTTGGTCTTAGTTGGATTTTTGCATCCGAATCCCTCCTATGCTTGGGGAGAGTGGGTTGAATTTTTTGTAAAGCTTTCGCACTCCTACACTCCGGAAAATCTGCGAGTGAGCGATATCTTCGGGGCCGTTGGCAAAGCAGGTCTTGAAGTCCCGCCTACCCTGGAAAAGGGAATCCGCGCCAGCGCTTGCATGGGGGCTTTGATTTGGGTTTGGCGTTCTTACCGATTCCAAGGTCTGACCGCTGCTTCTTGGTCTCTGTGGGTGAGCACGGCTTTGGTCTTCACGGTCTTGAATCCCCGGGTTGAGACGAACTCGTACGTCTTGATCTCGCCGATGTTGGCTTTTGTCGCCATCAGCTATTCGCGGGAAAGGGCAGGGGATAGGTGGGAAGGATTTGTCCTGGCGGCAGCCTGCGTCGGCCTGATGTGCGATGGGATGGGGAAACCCATCTATCTGGCCACGGATGTATGGTTTAAGCCGCTGATCGTTCTCCTAGTCAGTCCTTTGCTTTTTCGAATGCCCGATGAGTGGAAGGTGGAGAAATCGAACCTTGGGTAGGGTTCGTCGTCCCGATGAACCATGCTGAGGATGCCTAGTTCAAAACCGACTACATGGTTGGTTGGGACAACCAACCCTACCGGAGTGCAGAGCGCAAAAGGCTGAGATACTGCCTGCGG
The DNA here is from genome assembly GCA_041165425.1 of Verrucomicrobiota bacterium. Taxonomy (GTDB): domain Bacteria; phylum Verrucomicrobiota; class Verrucomicrobiia; order Methylacidiphilales; family Verrucolacustridaceae; genus Verrucolacustris. The sequence goes on along the minus strand of JBEANM010000163.1, from coordinate 1,448 downwards.
GAAACCTCCACTGCTCCAAATCTGGCCGTGTGGGGTGTAACCATCTGCAGGTCAAAGAGGCGACAGCCTTCACTTTTCAGGGTTTGAGCTGCCAACACTAAGGCGACCGAGGAGGCATCCCGCACCCGGCTGAACATCGATTCCCCGGCAAAGAAATTTCCGATTTTTACCCCGTACAAACCTCCAGCCAGTTGGTCGCCCTGCCAAACCTCAAAGGAGGCGGCATGGCCACTTTGGTATAGTTCCGTATAGACACAGATGAAGGCCGGTCCGATCCAGCTCTGCTCGCGACCTGGAGCCGGCTGGGCACAACCGTGAATCACCTCCGCAAAGGCTTGGTTGAGGGTAAGGCGGAACTTGCCACTCCGGATGGTCCGCTCAAGCCGGCGGGGGATATGCAGCTGTTCCAAGGGCAGGATTCCTCGCGGGTCCGGCGACCACCAGGTGACCGGATTTTCCGTCCAAGGGAAGATGCCCTGGGGGTAGGCCTCAAGCAGTCGTTCGGCCGTCAGGTCCTGCGTAATGGCTACCAGCCCGTCCCGGTTGGCCTTGGAAGGATCGGGGAAAGGATCGGAAGGGCGGAGAAGGGGGGCGGGAAGCTTCAAGGCGCTGGCGAAAGATTCGGATTTTTCGTTTGTGTTTACGATTACGTTTACGAAATCGTCTTCATAAAAACTCCGTAAAGGTAAACCTAACCGTAAACGAGCAGCTTACAGAACCGTTGCGGGCAGTAGTCTCATCAAATTTTTAACCTGCTGCACCTTGTCCTTGGGGCATACGAGCAGCGCATCCTTTGTGTCCACCACCACGAGGTTCTCTGTTCCCAACAGGGCGATGGGACGATCGCCTTCCGCCAGAGCGAGGGTATTTCGGCTATCCATGGAAAGCACCGGACCGCGGAAGGTGTTGCCCCGCTTGTCCGTTGGCAGGTGGGCCGGGAGTGCCGTCCAAGACCCCACATCGTCCCACGGAAAGGCCGCCCGCAGGGCCAGGACGGAGCGCGCTCCCTCCATGATGGCGTAGTCCACGGAAATTTTGGGGAGTTTTGGAAACTCACGCCGCAAGTAGTGGGAGTAGGATCCCTTCCTCGGAAATCCTTCGATGAACTTTGCCAAGGCCGGCTGCTGCCTGCGGGCCTCGGCCAGAAACGTGGAGGCCTTCCAGACAAAGATCCCGGCATTCCAAGCATACTGTCCCGATCGCAGGTAATCCTTGGCCTTGGCTAGGGAGGGCTTCTCCACAAAGCGCTTCACCTTGAGAAACGGCCCGCCCTTGATGTGGCCCAAGGTTTTTTGTCCCAGATGCAGGTAACCAAAGCCGGTGGCTGGATAGGAGGGTTTGATGCCAAGGGTGACAAAGGAGGGTGAGGCGGCGGCCGCCCGGGCCGCCGCGGCGAGCTGGGAGCGGAAGATCGGGTGTTTGCCGATCACCGCATCGGCAGGAAGAAG
>JBEANM010000162.1:0-3128 GCA_041165425.1 Verrucomicrobiota bacterium | reverse complement strand
GTGACCTTGGGAAACTGCCAAGCAAGGGAGCCGGTGCTGCGGACCGGCAGGACGGGGCAGTGCCAGACCGCCGCCAATCCTTCCGCCGAGGCGATGGCGGAGCGGATCCCCGAGAAAGAGCCGGGCCCCACGCCCACGAGGATCTGGTCAGGCCGGGGCGGATCGCGGAGATCTTTCTGGAGCGAGGGGACAAGGCTGGCCGCAACCGTTCCGTCCAAAGTGCCGGCGGCGAGGATTTTGCCCTGACGGCTAAGCACCCAGGTGGCGGGGGTGGCGGAGGCTTCCAGAATCAGACGGGTCACGACTTTGGATTTTGGATCCAACGGATTTTCCGGGAACCATCGGGTTGGGGGGTGATTTCCAGGTCCACGGAGGTTGTGGGCCACGGACCCGAAAACCGGTCGGGCCATTCCACGGCCACCAGGCCGGGGGTGAGGAGGCAGTCGGGCCAGCCGAGCGAGTCCCAGTCGCGCGCGTTTTCAAGGCGGTAAAGATCCCAGTGGTCCAGCGACATCCGCCCGCCGCGGAGCGGTTGGCAAAGGGTGAAGGTGGGACTAGGGACTTGGCCGGGCACCCCGAGAGCCTCGGCGAGTCCGCGGACCCATTCCGATTTGCCGGCGCCGAGGGGGCCGTGGAGGCGGATGACAGTGCCGGCCGTGAGATAAGACAAGGAGCGGGCCGCGTGGGCCCGCGTGGCCTCGGCCGTGGCGCAGGACTCAGGCGAGATGGTCATACCCCTCAAGCGGAAGTTCGCCGGCGTGAAAACCGGAACGGGCAGGTAGGCAGACACCGATTTCGGTGAGGCGGGTGGAAAAGGGCCAACTTTTTCGGAGGGCGGCGACCTGGGTGGCGGGAACGGTAAAAAGGAGTTCGTAATCCTCTCCGCGCCCGAGGGCTTGGCGAACCGTGGCGCCGGGGGCGAGGGGAAGTTTTTGCGGGTTGAGTTCAAAACCGATGCGGGACATGCGGGCGAGGCGGGGCAGGTCGGCTCCCAGGCCGTCGCTCAAGTCCATCATGGCGGAGGGGATTTTTTTTCGGGCGAGCCACTGGCCTTCCGGGAGGCGTGGGGCGAAGGTGAGATGCCGATGAGGCCACGATCCACCGAGATGTCCGGTGACAAACAGACGATGGCCGGGTCGGGCACCACCGCGGTGGGGGGAAAGGCCGCGGGGCACATGCCCAAGGATCGAGACGGAGAGAAGAAGTTGGCGGGTGCGGACGGTTTCCCCGCCGACCACGGTCACACCCCAGCGACGCGCGGCAGAAGCGAGTCCGCGATAGATGGATTCGAGCCGGGCGGCGGATTTTTTATCCGGGCAACCAGCTGTCAGGAGGGCGGCACGTGGCGTTGCGCCGGCGGCGGCAAGATCGCTGAGGGCACGGGCGAGGGCTTTTCGGCCGACGAGGGAAGCCGGGGTGGTGCGAAGAAAGTGAATCCCCTCCACCACGGCGTCGGTTTTTAAAACGAGATCGGCACCGCGGGGCAGAGGGGCCAGGACGGCGCAGTCGTGTCCCAGGCCGTGGCGAAGACCGGGCGTTCGGGGAGAACGGAAAGCGCGGGTCCACCGCTGAATCCAATAATCCTCGGCCGAGCGGTGGCGTTTCATTCCGTGGCGGCCCGGCCGAGCAGCAGGAGAGCGCAGGTGTTAGCGTTGAACAGGGCGTGGACCAGGATGGCGGGCAGGAGACTTCCTTGGGTCCGATAAATTCCGGCCAGGAGGGCGCCGAAGACGGTGAGGGGAATCAGGGTAGGGCCATGAAGGTGAACGGCGCCAAAGGCCAGAGCCGAAAGCCACTGGGCTTGGGCGATGGGCATGCGTCCGGCCAGCCAGGGAAAGAGGGTTCCGCGAAAAAAAATCTCTTCCCAGACCGGGGCGATCACCAAGGCGTAGGCGAGAAAGGGGAGCATCTCACCGAGTTCCCGGGCTTCGAGAAATTTAAGAAGGGCAGGCTGGGGTTTAAGGGGGAGTCCGAGCGCGAGATAAAGGCTGGAGCTCAAAAGCAGGAGCAGGAGAACTGGCCACAGCAGGGTGAGGAGGAGCCTGATGCTTTCCCGGAGCTCGCGGGCGGGATTTTTTTGGCGGAGCCCCCAGAAATCCGCCGGACGTGAGCCGGACAAGGAAGCCAGAAGAAGACCCGCGGCCAGGCCGGCTCCGGGAAGTAGCGCCGGAGCGAGCCAGGCGGCAGAGGCCAAAAGGGAGACAGCCGCCACCATCGGCCAGGGCCCGAAGACGAGAGATCGGGCGGAGGCGAAGTCGACCGGTTGAACAAGTTGGATCAGACGGCGCCAACCGCCGGCGAGGAGGAGGAAAAGAGAGCCGCCAAAGACAAGGCCGAGGTACGCGAGAAAGAGCCAGGAGAAATCGACCGGGGGAAACATGGAGAAATCCTACCGCTCCGGGGGCGGGCAGGGGAGCGGGAACTGGGAGGCGGCGTCAGGCCGGAGCGAGCAGCGAATCGATATCCGACAGGGCGTCCTCGTTCGGCATGAAGGGGGCGAAATTCCGCTCGAAATGGCTGACGACACCATCGACGCCGGCGGCGAGGAGGCTAAAGCGGCGCCGGATGCAGCGGACAAGGAAAGGGTTGAAGCTGTAGAAGCCCGAGAAAATTTTCCGGCCAAACTCCTCCGTCTCATTGGCCTGCTTGCAGAAAAGAACCGCGTGAATATCCCGACTTTCGAAGAGCACCACCCAGTACTTGGTGAGGAGAGGGTGAAAGATGGGCACGAAATCGATGGAGGAAGTGCGGCTCGGGGGCTCGCCTTCGGCCCAGACGCGAACGATATCGATCTCGGCGGCGATTTTGAGATAGCGCTCCCGCTGGTGGGTAAAGTTTTCCATCCGTTGGAAAGTGGCGATGAGTTCGCCGGAGCCGACATCGTGCGCAAGATCCTCAATGGCGTGGCTGGCGGCGAGCATGGCCTCATGGTTGAAGAGGTGGGTGACGTCGGAGACCGGGAGCACGACAATTTCGGACATGTTTTCCCGGCGAGCCTTGGCGGAGGCGGGCAGGGTGCGGGAATTTTTTACCTTGAGATAGGGGCGAAGGCGGGAGCGAAAGAGCTTCTCCGACTTTTTTTCCTCAGATGTCCGACAAATCATATCTGGAAACCTGAAATTGGCATG
>JBEANM010000161.1:0-3128 GCA_041165425.1 Verrucomicrobiota bacterium | reverse complement strand
GTGCGCTTGGCCCGGCATCCCGACCTCCGGGTGGAAGGAGCCGATTTGTATGCCGATCTGGAGGTGGCGGCATGGGAGGCGGTCTTGGGGGCCAGTGTGCCGGTGCCCACGCTGGATGGGGCGGTCACTCTTAAAGTTCCGGCGGGTTCAACGGCCGGACAGAAACTGAGGTTGCGGGGGCAGGGGTTGCCGCGGGAAGATGGGAGTCGTGGTGACCTCTATGCGGTGCTGGAAATCGCGGTTCCCGCGGAAGTTGGAGCGGAGGAGAAAAAGCTTTGGGAAAAGCTGGCGCAAGAGAGCCGGTGGCGACCCGGGAGTGGGAGATAGAGGTTGAAGGCGAAACGAGTTCAGCTGGCGCGGGGAGTTTGGGTGGAGTCACCCCGGACTTTTGCCCTGGAGGAGTTGGCGCGGATGGCGGAAACAACTGTCGAAGTCGTCCAACAATATTGTGAGTGGGGACTTTTAGGGGAAGAGGGTCGGGAGGGCCGTTTTGGGGAAGGGACGCTGTTTTTGGTGCGTCGGATTGAGCAGCTTCGCGTCGAATATGGCATGCCGGCGCAGGGGGCGGGGCTGGTGTTGGACTTGGCGGCGAGGATTGAGGAACTGGAAGGGGAGATCCGGGCCTTGCGGGAGGCCATGGGCCGATGAGCGCTCCTAGGCGTCAGCCGATCCCTGGGTTGCGTGGCCCGCGGGAAGAGGTGGAGGGTCTGGTGTATTTCGGGCGTATGGTGGACAAAATCCGTCTCGCGCAGGCCGGGAAACTCCCCCCGGATTATCAGGAGAATCTGGGAAAAGGTTTCGACGGGTCCTGCTGTGATTTTCTCGGCGTGGCGTACGCCAAACTGCGCGACCGGGTCCGACAGGGGGGATCCGACCGAGAGCTACTGGAGTGGTGTCAAAGCCACGGAAAAATACGAGATGCGGCCGACCGGGCGGTTTGGAGCGCCTATTTAGGCAAGCGTGGTTGGCGGGACGACCTCTCGGATCGTCTGGTCTTTCGTAAAAAGGAGGCCGGTTGGAGCGGGCGGGAGGAAATCCAGACCTTCTTTGATTACATTGATGCGGACGAAGGTCGCGGCTAGCGGGATCCGATTGCCAACAGGAAAACGGCAAGACATTCTCTCCCCATGAAAATCACACCCCTCCTCCTTGCGCTCTCGGTTCTGGCAACTCCCCTATCCGCTTTGGCGGTTAGCAGTATGGAGGAGCGGATCGAGAAAACGATCGATGTGCTTGAGGAGTACGGAAAAGCCCAAGGCGACAGCATTCCCCGTCAGGTTTTTCACGAAGCCAAGGGGTTGGTGGTCATGTGGGTCATCAAAGCTGGGTTTTTGATCGCTGGGGAAGGAGGCGATGGGCTGGTGGTCATTCGGAAGGGAAACAAATGGTCCTATCCGACGGCTATTTCCGCGGCCGGCGCAGGGGTTGGCTTTCAGGCGGGGGGGTCGTCTCAAGATTATGTGCTTCTCCTCAACACGGAGGAGGCGGTGGAACAGTTCTCCAAAAAGGGCAATTACACGAGCAGTGCCGAGGTGGAGGGAACAGCCGGACCCACCGGGCGGGAACTCTCCGCTGGTGTGGCTACGGTGAACGCCCCGGTCTACACCTACAGTTTCACCAAGGGTCTCTTCGGGGGCGTTTCTTTGTCGGGCTTGGGCTATGGATCGGCGGATGACACCAACGAGAATTTTTACGGCGAGAGGCTGACTCCGAGAGAAATTCTGGACGGGAAAGTGAAAAAAACCCCTGAGGCGGTGAAGAGACTTTGGAAAGCTCTGGAGGAGCTCGACAAAAAGCCCAAAATCGAAGGCAAGACCCCGCCCAAAAGTAAAAAGAGCTAATATTCCCCATTCCTTCCATGCCTGATCCAACACCGCCTCCTTTGCCCAGTCCACTGCCCAAGGGAAGTCTGCCCACTTCGCTGGGCCCAACTGCCGCGCCATCTGTCACCAAGGCGGCCGCCGCGGGTGCCGCCAAAACCGTGGCCTCCAGTGCCGCCACGGTAGTGGCTTGGAAAACAGCTGCCTTGGCCACAGCGGCCGTGCTGGGTTTGGGTGGCGGTGGCTACTATCTTAACCGGGACCTGCAGGCCCGGACCCAGCTGACCGAGGCGGAACAGAAAGTTTCAACCCTGGAGTCGCGTCTCAAGGATGCGGAGGGTGCCACGGAAGCGATTCGGGCCCAACTGGATCAAGCCAAGGGGGAGGCGGATAAGGCGAAAAAACTCGCCTTGGATTTGGAACAGACCAAGGCGGAGCTGGCGAAGTTGCAGGATCTTTCGGCCTCGGAAAAAAAGGCCTTGGAGCAGAAGTTGGCCGAACAGCAGCTGGCGATGGAGAAATTCAAAGCCACCACGGTTCAGACGGACAGCAAGTTGGAGGAGAATCTTAAGAAGGAACTGGCCGACAAGGATGTGATGATTTCCCGGTTGAAAGACCAGCTGAAGGTGACGGTGGCCAGCGAGATTCTTTTTCCCAGCGGGTCGGCGGAGCTTTCCCCGGAAGGCGTGGACGTGCTCCGCAAGGTGGCCAATGCGGCCAACAAGTCCCAAGACGAGGTGCGAGTCGAGGGCCATACGGACACCGATCCACTCGCGCCGGCCCTGGCCCAGTACTACCCCACCAACTGGGAATTATCGACGGCGCGCGCTGCCGTAGCCGTGCGGACGCTGGAGGCAACGGGAATGGTTCCAGCCGCCCGACTCTCCGCTTTGGGCTATGGGGATAGCCGGCCCGTGGCTCCCAATGACACGGCTGAGGGGAAAGCCAAGAACCGTCGAGTGGAGATCGTCTTTACGCCGACAAAGAGCCGGTAGCCGGAGCAGGGGGTGGAATCTCCCCAGGGACGACGCCCGAATCATCCGCTGTTTCCACGGAAAGAGGGCCATCGTACCAAGTGACGCTGATGACTTCCTGTTCCGCTGTGTGGGGGCCATGCACGGTGTTTTTTGGGGCATGAAAGTAAGAGCCGGGGCCGTAGGCGACTTTGCCCTCAATCCATTTCCCTTTTAAGACCACGACCGATTCGGAAGTTTGCGGATGCCGATGGGCGGGAATCGTCGTGCCCGGGGCAAAACGGCGCAAAAGGAAGCGCGCGCCGGTGTTGGGATCATGGGAAAGCGGGGCGAA
>JBEANM010000160.1:0-3151 GCA_041165425.1 Verrucomicrobiota bacterium | reverse complement strand
AAGCTGACCCGGGAGGAGTTTGAGGATCGTCTGGCCCGGACATTTGATCCCAGCGGAGCGTTGCGTCCCTATCTGCTTTGGGACGAGGGCGGGGTGACCCTGTTCCGGGACCCAGCCCGGACCCAGCCGCTTTACCGGCTGACGTTTGCGGCGAAGGGTGCAGTCATGCTGCCGCCGGCGGCTTCCCTTGGGACGGGGGACTCTGCCCGGCCGCTGGCCGGGAAAGTGGTTTGCCTCGACCCCGGACATATCGGGGGGGACTGGGCGGACATTGAGGAGCGGACATTCCGGATTGGCCGGGATCAGCCGGTGGTGGAGGGAGAATTAAACTTAAAGGTGTGCCGGATTTTGGAGCAGCGGCTGAAAGCGGCCGGTGCGCGGGTGGTTTGGACGCATGACGGTCATGAGCCGACCACGCCTTTGCGCCCGGCCGACCTGTATCCCCAAGCGATTTCCTATCTCTTGCAGGGATCCCGCGGTGCGCGGCTGCCGCGTACTTCCGCCAACCGGCTGATTCGCTGGAATGCGGAGCTACTCTTTTACCGCTCGGCCGAAATTCAGGCCCGGGCACGCCGGCTCAACGAGCAGCTGCAGCCGGACCTGACCCTCTGCATCCATTTCAACGCCGCCCCGTGGCCCGGGGGCAAGGTGCGGCTGACTTCCGCCAACCGGTTGGTGCTTTTTGCCCACGGCTCCTACACCGCCGACGAGCTGGCCTATGATGACCAAAAATTTCATCTCATGCGCAAGTTGCTCGAGGGATCGACGCCCCTGGAGTTGGGAGTGGGGGCGGCGATTGGGGAGCGGTTCCGCGAGGGTTGGGGTTTCCGGCCGGAAAGTTACGCCGGCTCGGGATACTCCCATGCCAGCGGAGCGAGCCCTTATGTCTGGTATCGCAACTTGATCGCCAACCGGATGTTTGATGGTCCAGTGGTTTTTGTGGAGGGCCCCTACATGAACGACCGGGAGATGTACCGTTGGATTCAGGCAGGGGAGTATGAGGGGGCAAGGCCGGTGGCCGGGAAGAATCGCGGGAATGTTTTCCGGGAGTACGCGGATTTGGTGGCGGACGGGGTGATTGGCTATTTCCGGCGGCAGGCGGAATCCCCGACGGCATTCACAAATTATTCTCCCTAAGCCCGGGCCCTCCCTTGCCACCGGGGGAAGCGGTGTCAAAAATGAGTTATGAAAAGATTCCTGCTGCTGACCTTTGCTCTCACGTTTCCCGCCTTGTCCTGGGCGGATCTCCGTCTCCCTCCCAAGCCCACCATGATGGAGAAGCTGGGTCGGGGAGTCGCCAATGTGACGCTGGCCGTCTCCGAGCTTTTGGACTCCAACTACGAACTGTTGCAGGAAAAAGGCCCGACGTACGCCTACACGGTGGGGATTGCCCAAGGGGTCTCCCGCGTGATTATGGATACCGGAGTGGGTGCGATTGAGATTGGCACTTTCTATATTCCGACGAAGTCGATGAAGATGCCGGCACACGACACCGGCCAGGTGGAGCCCGTTCCGCCGGCCGATCTAAAGGATAACTGGTACTGAAACGTCCGGCCCCGGCCGGCTCCGGGCCGATCGAACTCAGCATCACCGAGATCGCCTACGGGGGCGATGGCGTAGCCCGCCACGAGGGGCAGGTGGTGTTCGTTCCTTTCACGGCTCCGGGGGAAAAGGTGCGGGTGGTCCTGACCGAAATCCACAAGACCTTTGCGCGGGCCAAGCTCCTGGAAGTCCTGACGCCGTCGCCGGACCGCGTCACGCCGCCGTGTCCGCTGTTTGGAACCTGCGGGGGTTGTGCGACCCAGCACCTGAACTATCCGGCCGAGACGCGGATCAAGACGGCCCAAATTGAGGCCGCCCTAAAGAGGATTGGAAAAATCGCCGATCCGGTCATCCGGCCGATCCTGACGGGCCCGGACTACGGCTACCGGAATCGCATTACCGTGCATAACCACGACGGCCAAGTGGGCTTTTTGGCGACGGACGGGCGCACCCTCGTGGATGTGCCGAAATGTCTGCTGGCGGCGACGGATGTGAACGACAAGCTGACCCACCTCCGCTCCCGGGCCCGGCCCCGGCCGCACTATTCGGTTCGGGCGGACGAGGTGAGGGGGGAGGCGTTTTACCAGTCGAACCGACCGTTAGCGGAGCCGTTGAAGAAGCTGGTCGTGGAGGCGGTGCCCGCGGAGGTAAAAACCGTTTTGGAGGGATACGCCGGCACGGGGTTCTTTTCCGGATCTCTGGTGGCGGCGGGAAAAAAAGTTGTCGCCGTGGAATCCCATCCGGCGGCGGTGGGGGTGTTTCGGAAAGAGGTGTCGGGGGCCGACCTGCTCGAGGGACGGTTTGAGGACGAGATGGAAAATGCGTTGGGGAGGCTGGGCAGCGGTCCCGCGGTTTGTCTGGTCAATCCGCCCCGGGGTGGGCTGAGTCCCGATGCCCGGAGGCTCTTGGCGCAGGCGCGTCCTTGGCTGGGGATCCTGTATCTCTCCTGCGATCCGCCGGCTTTGGCCCGGGACATTGCTGCTCTGGGAGAGTTTTGGAAAGCAGAGTGGTTTCAGCCGGTGGACCTTTTTCCCCGCACAGCTCACGTGGAGTGCCTGGCCTGGCTTTCTTCCCGCTTGTCCCCAGATGGTTCACGGGGCACTCCCCGGAATCGTTGACCCCGGATTTCAGGCCCAACACCCTTGCAGGGATGAAACGTGGTCTGAGTTTAGTGCTTCTTTGGGGGATGGCCTCCTGGGGTCGGGCCGTGCCGCCCTCGGACTATTTTGAGCCGGACCTGACGATGTACTCGTTTGCTGATCTCTTTTTTGTCCGACCGATGAGCCTGGGGATGCTTCCGCTTACCGGAACGACTTTCGCCGCCAGCCTCCCTTTCACGGCTGGGGCCGGCAAGGAGTCTGCCGCCCGCTCCTACGACATTCTCGTGGGAGAACCGACAGAGTATGTTGCCGCCCGGCCTTTGGGTTCTTTTTTTGACTGGGAAAATCGGGACAGGACCAAGCCGGTGGTGATCAAGTTCCCGGACGGGTATACGGTCGCGGAGCTCTCCCCCCAGCAGGAGCGGCGCTACCGCGTGGCGCTGCGGGAGCATCAGGAAAGAATTTCGGCCATCGAGAGAGAGACCGAACTACCGGAAAAAGACCGCCAA
>JBEANM010000159.1:0-3754 GCA_041165425.1 Verrucomicrobiota bacterium | reverse complement strand
ACACACCATGGACTCGACCTCCCCGCAAAATCCACAATCCTTCCCTCCCGATACGGTGGCCTCATAGGCGCACTCGGGATTTGTGCATTGATAGCTGAAGGCAGAACCCATCTTTTAAAAAAAATCCTAACCGCCCCCCTAGGACATTTACGGGGCTAGGGTGTTTTTGCCCCCGCCCCCGTTTGCGTGCCCTCCTTTTTTTGACAAACTTCCTAATTGAGCCCGCCATCCCCAGACCCGTCGAAAGTTTCACGCCGGCCACGCATTGTGGTCGTGGGGGCGGGTTTTGGCGGGCTGGCGTTTTGCCAATCTTTCCCGCGCGACCGGGCCGAAATCACTTTGGTGGATCGCCAGAATCATCACCTCTTTCAACCCCTCCTCTACCAGTTGGCCACGGCCGGCCTTTCCGATGCCGATATTGCCCAACCTGTCCGGGCCATCCTGGCGGACCGCCGGGATATCACCGTCCTCCTCGACGAAGTAAAATCCATCGATCTAACCCAAAAGACCCTCCAGCTTTCGGCGGAGCCGTTGCCGTTTGATTATCTGGTGTTGGCCCTGGGCGGGGTGACCAACTACTTCGGCCATCCGGAGTGGGAGGAACACGCCCCCGGGCTCAAATCCCTGCGGGACGCCAACCGGATTCGTTCGAATGTCCTCCTGGCATTTGAACAGGCTGAAAATCATGGCCCGATGGAGTCGGCTCCCGGCCTGCTCAACATCGTGGTCATTGGCGGCGGGGCCACCGGGGTCGAGCTGGCCGGATCCCTGGTCGAGTTAAGCCGCCATGTCCTGCGCAGGGATTTCCGCCGGATCGATCCCTCCCAGGCGCGGATCACTCTTTTGGAAGGTGGCTCCCGGCTGCTTCCCGCCATGGACCCAGCCCTCTCGGAGTATACGCGGAAAACCCTGGAGCAGATGGGCGTCGAGGTGCGCCTCAACGCCCTTGTGAAATCGATCTCCCATCACCGCGTCGAAACCAATCAAGGCACGCTGCAGGCCGCCAATATCATCTGGGCCGCGGGGGTGAAGGCCAATCCCCTCCTGGCCAAGATCGGCGCCCCCACCGATCCGCAGGGACGCTTGGAAGTCCTGCCGGACCTGAGCCTGCCCGGACACCCGGCCGTGTTTGCCATCGGCGATAACGCCCGGGTGAATTGGAAAGAGAAGCAGCTGGTTCCGGGAGTTTCCCCGGCGGCCATGCAGATGGGCACTTATGTCGCCCGGGAAATCGTGGCCCGCATGGAAAACCGGCCCGCAGGAAAACCCTTCAACTATTGGGACAAGGGAACCATGGCCACCATCGGACGAACCCACGCCGTGGCCCAAATTGCACGGGTGAAAATGCAGGGATTTGTGGCCTGGTTGGCCTGGCTGGGAGTGCATTTGCTGTTTCTGGTCGGTTTCCGCAACAAGCTCAGCGTGCTCCTGAACTGGGGCTTTTCCTACCTCGCTTACCGTCCGGGCGCCCGGATTATTCCCAACTCCCCCAACGCGCTCGAGACCCGCACGTAGGCCGCCCAAGGTTGCGGCCTCCCGGTTGGCAACTTACGTTCCTGAGGTGACTAACTTAATTCCTCCATCCATTCGTCTCGAGGGGGAGTGGATCGGCAACTACCACGGCCACTTTGAGGAGGTCATCCGGATCGACTCCGTCCAAGGCCGCTGGGTCGCCACCAAAATCACCGGTGATGAAAATGTCCCCGCCGGCGAAATCACCTGGCGGGCCGATGCCGCCACCGGCCGGGGTGAAGGCCAGATCGCGGGAGAAGGCTTCACCCAGCCCCGCTTTGTTCCCGGCCATCTCGAAATTCTTTCCGCCGACCGCATTGTTTTCCACTGGAAGAAGGTGGGGCGGGTGGAATACCGCCGGGACGACTAGCGCGGCGGCGGCACCCGCAGAGCCCCCGACCACTCCGCCGGAACGCCGCAGGCCATTCCCAGAATCGCCCCCACTACCACCCCACGGTGGCAGTTATCCCCACCGACGTTGGCATTGGCCACCAGGCCGCCGACAAAATCCTGGTGGTACTTCCACGCCAAATAAATTGAGGCCGGCATGGCCTCCGCAATGTAACAGGCGGGGCTGAACCGCTCCCCCACCACATGTTCATCCGGTTGCCCCAGCCAACGCTCCGCCTTCTTGGCTGAAAACCAGTCACCGGCTTCCTGCGGGATCGCCTCGCGCACGCTCGCCCCATCCCGGATGGCCGCGCACACCCGCACCAGCGTATCGGCCGCGCGGAGGACATTGGGATGCGCATGCGTCGCCCCCACATGCTCCCGCACCACCGCCCGCAACTTGGCCAGCGGGTACGCCTCGCACGCTGCCATCAGCGCGGGCACCTGCGCCAGCCCCCCGATATGCTCATCCCGGACAGCGCATTTTTCCAGCGGCTTGCCGGATGCGTATCTCGTGAAAAAGCCGCGGTGCACTTCCTCGACATAGGTGTCGCGGTGGTGGCCGGGTGTCAGCATGAACTCGGCATATCGCTCCAGCCATCCGTGGAGGTCATAGCTCCCCTTGGCCCTCACCCACCGGTAAAGCTCACGGGCCAGCTGCAGATTCAAGGTGTTGTCGCCCGCCTGCAAAAACTGGTGGTAATGGATCCCTTTCTTTCCCCAGTACTGCGCCTGATCATGCAGGATATCCCCCTTCTCGTTCAGCGGTTGGTACTGGGAGCGCCACAGGATGCTGTCTGGATGGGGATTTTTCGGGGCTCGGTAACCCACCACGCGGCCGTAATCACGGGCCAAAGCTGTGCGGTCGTAGTACCAGTGGACCGGCATCGCCAAAGCATCCGCGCAAAGTGATCCCACGAAGGCGTCATAAAAACTTCGGCGGGGAGCGCCCTGCGGAGATGATATCGAGACGCTTTTTGTCTGCGCTTCCACTCCCCCATCCTGCCCTACCGAGCGGGCCATCCGCGAGGCTGGGATCGATCCAAAAAGAAGGCGTTCACGTCGTCCTCATGGCGCCGCTCACCCGCTGTCGGGCCGCCGAGGGCCACGTCCCCACGGACATGAACGCGGAGTATTACCGTCAGCGGGCCTCCGCCGGGTTGATCATCGCGGAGGCCACCTCCGTCTCGCCCCGCGGCTACGGTTATCCCAACACGCCCGGTATCCACACCCCGGAGCAGGTGGCAGGATGGAAAAAGGTGGTCACCGCCGTGCATCAGGCCGGGGGCCGCATTTTCCTGCAGTTGTGGCACGTGGGCCGGATCTCCCATCCCTGCTTCCAGCCGGACGGAAAACTTCCGGAGGCCCCCTCGGCCATCCGCCCCAAGGGACAGATTTTTACCGGCAAGGAGATGTTGGACTTTGTCACCCCGCACGCCCTCACCCCGGAGGAGATTCCCGGAGTCATCGCGGAATATTCCCGGGGGGCGCAGCTGGCCAAGGAGGCCGGATTCGACGGGGTGGAGATCCACAACGCCAACGGCTACCTACTGGACCAGTTTCTGCGCAGCCGCACCAACCAGCGGAAGGACGACTACGGCGGCTCCTTGCCCAACCGCCGGCGCCTGACCCTGGAGGTAACCCGGGCCGTCCTCAAGGTGTGGGGAGCCGACCGGGTGGGGATCCGCCTGTCCCCCGCCGGGGTGTTCAACGACATGCATGACGACACACCGATGGAGACGTTCGGGCAACTGCTGGAAGAGTTGAGCCGGCTGAAGATCGCCTATGCCCACATCACCCGGGTCACGGCGCAGGATCTGCGTCACGGGGCCAAGGAGGGCGTCGGCCCCAA
>JBEANM010000158.1:0-3677 GCA_041165425.1 Verrucomicrobiota bacterium | reverse complement strand
GAAGCAGTGCTGTGGCCCAGCGGATCACGGCCTCGAAGAGGCCGGCATGGGTTGCCCGGACTTTATTTTTGCCTGAAAGGAGGCGAACGCCTTCCGGGCTTCCGGAACGCTATTCGCCCTAGCGATGGTTTCCGCGGCCTTGGCCAGTACAGGCATATTGGGCTCGAGTAGCTCCGTCAGTTTTTCTGCGCAAATCTTGGCGGAGGCGAGGTTTCCCTGGTTCAGGCAATTTTCCAAGCGGTCCATGGTGGAGGTTACGGGACAGATTTTCGCGTACGCCGGGCAGCTCATTTGGGTAAAAGGACAGCCCTTCATCAGGAGAAAAGCACCAGCGAAACCAACGGCACCCGCCACGATCAGCGGCAGCCATTTCTGTTTGGGGGCGGAGGATTTAGGAGAGGGGGTTTTCTTGGGGGATTTAGGCATCTCGTTAATATAAAGCCGGAAGCGGGAACCGTCTCTTTGGGCTTCTCGGAAACGGTGAGGCGGTACTTGTGGTAGGCCTCGAAGGTCCAAGGAAAGAGTTTTTCAGCGACCTGCCTCATGGCGGCGCTGAGTTCCCGGATCTCCAGCTGGGCGTGATCGTCCTCCCGTAACTGAAGAAAATGGACCAGGTTATGAAGGTCGCAATTCACATAGACCTCCGTGAAGATGCTCACCGGTAGGACCATGCGAGCCAGTTCCCTGGCCACGCCTTGTTGGAGGAGTCTTTGGTAGGTGGCATAGGCGGAGTCGTGGCAGGCCTTGACCTCCTGGGTGAGGGCGGCGTGATCGAGGGAGGCGGAGACCTGACTGCCCTGTTTATTCTTGGCATCGGCGGCGCGCCATTGGGTAGGGAGGTAGAATTCGTCGGCCAACTCGGAATAGCGTCCGCTCCACTCGTTTAGGCGGAAGGTGCGGTGGCGGACGAACTGCCGCATGATGAAAATCGGCATCTTAATGTTGAAGGTGATGGAGCACTGTTCGAATGGGCTCGTGTGGCGGTGTTTATAAAGATAGAGCAGCAGCTTTTTGTCCTGATCCTCGCCCTTGCTGGGGCTTTTGTAGGAAATGCGGGCGGCTTCCACGATCCGTAGATCGGTGCCGAGGTGATCAATATAACGGACGTAGCCCTGACCGAGAATGGGGATGGTGTGACCCTTTTCCATGAAGTGAACATCGAACCTCGCCGATCGGCGGCTGCCGAGAGGAAAAGAGTCTGGCTTCGATTAAGTTGTGAAAAGTTTGAGCTGCTCCTGGAGGCGCCCGATTTTTTCCCCAGCCTCCCGTTCGATCCGGCGCCACTCCTCGACCTTCTCCGGAGGAGCTTTGGAGGCCATATTGGGGTCGGCCAGCTTAGCGGCCTCACGGGCGCGGGCGGTCTCGGCGGCTGCAATTTCCTTCTCCAGCCGGGCTTTTTCTTTGGCCGGATCGAGAAGTCCTTCCAGCGGCAGATAAAGATCGCCCCACGGAGTGGGAGTCATGGGGGCTTTGGGGGCTGCGGTGGCCATCTCCACGGAACCGGCCTGAAGGAGTTTGGCCAGAGTGCGAAGATCTTCGGGGGACGGAGGCTTTGCAGTGGTTAGAAGATAACGAAGTTTCGAGGAACCCGAGAGGCCGAATTCACCCCGGAGCCGACGCCCCGCCTCCGCCGTGGCGTAGCAGGCCTGGGCTTTTCTGCCGTTCGCGGAGTCCCAGCGGATCTGCCCGGGCTTGGGCCAACCAGAGAACTGGATGGTGTCCCGGCCGAGTCCAAGGGTGAGCCAGAGTTCTTCCGTGATGAAGGGCATGAAGGGGTGGAGGTAGCGGAGGACGCGGGAAAGCACGAAGTCGGCTGTGGCCAGGGTGCCGGGTCGGGTGGGAGAGGCGGTGTCGGCAAAGTCGGCTTTGGCGGTTTCGATAAAGCGGGCGCAGAATTCGTCCCAGACAAAGCCGTAGAGGCTTTGGGCGATTTGGCTGAACTCATAGTTCGCGTACATCTTTTCCAGCGAATTCTCCAAGGCGTCCAACTCGGCCAGCAGATGGTCGCTGAAGGGAGTGCGGGGATATTTGGCGGGATCGGCCTCGGGATCGCAGGGTCCCTGTTGCTGGCGAAAGCGGCAGGCGTTCCAAAGTTTATTGGCGAAGTTCCGGCCCTCCTCGATCTGCTTTTCATCATAGCGGATGTCCAAGCCTTGGGGAGCGATGCGGAGGAGGCCAAAGCGCAGGCCGTCGGCCCCGTACTTGGCGATCAAGTCGAGCGGATCGGGAGAGTTGCCGAGCGACTTGGAGAGTTTGCGCCCCTTGGCATCGCGAATCAGCCCGGTGAAGTAGACGTTGCGGAAGGGGAGCTCCCCCATGTATTCGAACCCGGCCATGATCATGCGGGCGACCCAGAAGAAGATGATATCGGGCCCGGTAACGAGATCGGTGGTGGGGTAGAATTTTTTCAACTCGGGCGTCTTGGCCGGCCAGCCCATCGTGGCGAAGGGCCAGAGCCACGAGGAGAACCAGGTATCGAGCACGTCGGAATCCTGTGTCCAGCCCTCTCCCGGAGACTCCACCTGGCAGCGGGTTTCGTCGCCGCGATACCAGACGGGGATCCGGTGTCCCCACCAGAGCTGGCGACTGATGCACCAGTCCTGCAGGTTGCTCATCCAGTGGTCATAGACCTTCGTCCAGCGGTCCGGAAAAAAGCGCATTTTGCCGGACGCCACCACTTCGCGTGATTTTTTCGCGCTGGGATATTTCAGGAACCACTGCTCCGAAAGGCGGGGCTCGACGGGAACGTCCGCGCGTTCGCTGAAGCCAACCTGATTGGTGTAGGGCTCCTCTTTGACCAGCAGACCAAGTTCGCGGAGCTGGTCGGCGGCGGCGGTGCGGGCCTTTATGCGGTCGAGCCCGGCCAGTTGCTTGCCGGCGGCCTCGTTCATATGACCGGTTTCATCGATGACCTCGATGGCGGGAAGCTGATGGCGCTGGCCGATGGCGAAGTCGGCCGGGTCGTGCGCCGGGGTGACCTTCAACACCCCGGTGCCGAACTCCATCTCGACATGGTCGTCGCCAACGATGGGAATGCGACGCTGGGATTCAGGCAACTCCGGGGGCAAGGGGCGGAGGGCGAATTTGCCGATGAGGGAGGCGTAGCGGGGATCCTTGGGGTTCACGGCGATGGCGGTGTCACCTGGAATGGTTTCCGGGCGGGTGGTGGCAATGGTGAGGAGTTGATCCTTTTCCCCGGCCACGGCCACATGGAAGTGGTAGAGGTGGCCCTTCTGCTCCTTCATGATGACTTCTTCGTCAGAAAGCGCGGTGCGGGAAACGGGGCACCAGTTCACCATCCGGCGGCCGCGGTAGATGAGGCCTTTTTGGTGGAGATCGACAAAGACCTGCTGGACGCAGGCGGAATAGGCGGGATCCATGGTGAAGCGTTCCCGGGACCAGTCACAGGAGGCGCCGAGTTTCTTGAGCTGCTGGATAATGATGCCGCCGTGTTTTTCTTTCCACTGCCAGACCTGCTTGAGAAATTCGTCCCGACCGAGGTCATCGCGGTGCTTGATCTTACCCTCTTTCTTGAGCGTGCGTTCCACGACGGTTTGGGTGGCGATGCCGGCATGATCCGTGCCGGGAAGCCAAAGAACTTCCAAGCCCATTAGGCGGGCGCGGCGGGCGAGAATGTCCTGCAGGGTGTTGTTGAGAACGTGACCGAGGGTGAGGAT
>JBEANM010000157.1:0-3218 GCA_041165425.1 Verrucomicrobiota bacterium | reverse complement strand
GCGCGCCCGCGGGGTCCGCACCGCCATGCCCACCTCCCGGGCCCGCCGTCTATGCCCGGAGCTGATTCTCGTCCCCGGCGACTTCGCCAAGTACGAGCGCTTCTCCCAGCTGATGTTCTCTTACGCCTATGACCTCACGCCCGACGTGGAAATCTGCTCCATCGACGAGGGTTACTTCGATCTTTCCGGCCAAGCCAAAGGACATCCGCGCGACTCCGCCGCCAAGCTCTCGGAAGCCATCCGGCAATCGCTCAAGATCACCATCTCCCAGGGTCTGGCCTCGACCAAGTTCGCCTCCCAGGTCGCCTCGAAGCTGAAAAAGCCCAACGCCTACTTGGAAGTGGCTCCAGGCCAAGAGCGAGAGTTTCTTGCTCCCTTACCCTCCCGCTGGCTTCCTGGGATCGGCACCCGCAGCGAGCCCCTTTACCTTCAAGCCGGGCTGGCCCGGATTGAACAGGTGGCCGCGCTCGAACTCGATGACCTGGAGCTTTTGGCGGGCTCCTCCGCCTCTTCCCTCCAACTGTTCGCCCAAGGCATCGATCCTCGCCCTGTCATCCCCGCCCCGCCCGCACCGAAGTCGGTGGGCGAGCAGGAAACCTTTTCCACCGATACAATCGATGAGTCCTTTGTTCTCGCCGTTTTAAGGACCATGACCGACCGCCTGTGCCGCCGTCTCCGCGAGGACTGCCTGGCCGCGCGGACGGTCACCCTACGGATCCGCTACAACGACATGGAGGAGACCATGCGGTCCGACTCCCTCGACGAGCCCACCCCGGTGGAGACGGACTTTTATCCTAAACTAGCCCCTCTCCTCCAGCGCGCCTGGGAGCGGAGGGTTAGCCTCAGGCTTGTCGGCGTGCGTCTTTCCCATCTCCATCCTGCCCTGCCGGAACCGGAACTTCCTTTAGAAGGCCTCCCCGGCAAAACCCTGACGGAACGCGTGCAGTTGGCCGAGGCATCCGACCTGATCCGCCGCCGCTACGGCAAGGGCGCCATCCTCCGCGGTCATGACCTCTGGCTGAAAAAGAAGTCGCTGGATTAGGGTTTCCCGCGCCAACTTTTCCAGCCCAAAATCCGCCCATGAATAGAGTCCTCTTTACCGTCCTTGCCACTGCCCTTGCCTGTTCGAGCTCCTTCGGCTGCAGCCGGATTCTCTGGAACAACAACAAGTACGGGGTGCTGGTCGCCCGTTCGATGGACTGGCCGGAAAGCACTGAGCCGGTCCTCTGGTTCCTGCCCCGCGGCATGGAGCGGGATGGCTCCCAGTGCGGACCGGAGACGGTGGTAAAGGAAAACCCCCTGCGCTGGACCTCAAAATACGCCAGTCTGGCCGTCGGGATTTACGGGGTGGGCACTGTGGACGGCATCAACGAGAAAGGCCTGGGCGGCCATCTGCTTTATCTCGCCAAAACCGACTTCGGCCCACGCGATCCCAAGAAAAAGGGCGTCTCCGCCATCCTTTGGCTCCAATACGTTCTCGACCAAGCAGCCACGGTAAAGGAGGCGCTCGCACTGCTTAAAAGCGTCCAGCCGGTGATGATCCAAGCCCACGGGCACGATTCCACCATCCATCTCGCCCTCGAAGACAAAAGCGGTGACTCCGCCATCATCGAATACATCGGTGGAAAGCCCAAAATCCATCAAGGCCGACAGTTCACGATCATGACCAACGATCCACCCTACGACGACCAGCTCGCCCTGCTGGCCAAGATGGACTTCAGTCACCCAGGACAGGACACCCCCATCCCGGGCAATATTTCAGCGACCGATCGATTTCAGAGAGCCGCCTATTTTTCCAAATTCTTTCCCGAGCCCAAGGATATGCAGGCAGCGTTCGCCACGATCCTGGCGGCCATCCGCGGGGTCTCGGTGCCTTTTGGAACGCCCTACACCAAGTTGGGTGACGGGTTCCCGGTTTATAACACCGAATACCGCACGGTGGCCGACCTGAACCACGGGATCTACGGATTCGAACTCACCACCACCCCCAACTTCTATTGGGTGGATTTCGCCAGCTTCAACCCGGAAACAGGTCGGTCCGCCTTTTCCCTAGCCCCGGGCTCGATAGACTTAGCTGGGAACATTTCATCTCAGTTCAAGCCCGCAACCCCACCTTTTTGACCGAGACGCTTTTTCGGAACAGGCGGATCCGTGGCGAATTCAAAATGCTGGGTATGGCGCTCGTGAAACTCAAAGAACGGAAAAACCTCAACCCGGAACCGGTATCGAACTTGCATGGGGGCCGCAATCTGATGGGAAATTCTTTTGCTCGTGGAGAGAAAATCCATCTCCTGCACGGTCACCAGAAACCCCGCCAACTCCACCGCCCTCGTGAGACGACCGTCCAACCGGATTTTGGAAAAGTCTCGCTTGGCCACCCAACACCGTCCACGCGTTTGGGAGATAACGTGCTCTCGGACCGTGGTGGGACGGGCGCCTTTTTTGGGCTGAAAGGCGAGGCGGTAACAGATCTCCCCCTGAGACTCATCCTCGGCTTCCAGGCTCCATTCAAACAGATGAAGCCGATCCAGGACGGAGGTGTCGTCGTCAGGCTTCTCTTTGTGTAAATCCGGGGAAATTCTTGCCGTTTCCCTTCCCCCGGGAACCGGCAAATCCGCCGCGGCGACCTTAAGGATCTTTTGCTCCCTTTTTTCGACTATGCCCTGTTCGTTTAATTCTTCTTTTGTCTCCACCAATCGGCACTGCACGGGACCGTATTTTTTAAAGCTTTCCTGATCTTGATCCCGGGCCCTTTCGGCAATCTGCACCGCGGTAAGGTTAGGTTCCGCGAATAAGGTCCGGGCCGCTACGAGGCTGAAACAAAGGCCCCATAATGAGATCTGCAAGGCCCTCAATCCCTGAAATCTGCGAAGGAAAAGGAAGCCCTACAATTGTAAATTTCTGAAGGATAGCCTCTTAGGGATAGTGGTTATTAACCACCTACAGGATGCCAAGTGGTCTTAATTTCCACGGTATCCAAAATCCGATAAGGATCTTCGTCACCTTTGGCCCTGTCTGGACGTACATAGAAACGCTTTAAATTCAGCGCGCAGGCCTCGCGCAAAGAGGCGATCTCTTTGGCGTCACCCCCTTGAACCACGAGAGCATTTACATCCATGTGGCCGGCCATCTGCGCGATTAGCTCTGAGCGGAGGCCGCAAAGCAGATTCACCACACCACCCGGCAGATCGGAAGTTTCCAGGACTTCACCCAACTCC
>JBEANM010000156.1:0-3232 GCA_041165425.1 Verrucomicrobiota bacterium | reverse complement strand
GATTCCGCGGCGGCGATGTACTGGTCGATCTGGGTTTGGGCGCCGTTGGCAAAATCGCCGAACTGGGCCTCCCAGAGGACGAGCATTTCGGGGCAGTCGAGCGAGTAGCCATAGTCGAACCCGAGGACGGCGGCTTCGGAGAGCGGGCTGTTGTAGACGCAAAAGGAGGCCTGGTCCTTCGAGAGATTTTTCAGCGGGATGTAGCGGGCCCGGGTGCGGAGGTCGTAAATGGCGGAGTGGCGCTGGCTGAAGGTGCCGCGGCGGCTGTCCTGGCCGGAGAGGCGGATGGGATGGCCCTGAACAAGCAAGGAAGCGAAGGCGAGGTGTTCGGCCCCGGCCCAATCGAGAGTCGCCTTGCCTTCGGCCATGGCCCGGCGGTGATCGAGCATCTTGCGGATCTTGGTGTTGATCTGGAAATCACCGGGAATGGTGGAAATGGCACGGCCCAGTTTGGCGAGGGTGGAACCGGGGACACCGGTGGGAGTTTCCTCCAGCAGAGCGGGGCAACGAAAGTCGGGACGGAGTTTGGGTTGGAAGCGGGTGGCGGCTTCGCGGGATTCGCGGAGGGCATCCTCCGAGACGATATCGATCTGCGAGCGGATTTTCTGGATCTGTTCCTCGGTGATGATGCCGGCATCGAGCAGGCGGCGGGCGAGGAGACGGCTGACCGAGGGGTGCTGATCGATCTCGGAGTAGAGGGTGGGCTGGGTGAAGTTCGGCTCGTCGCCCTCGTTGTGTCCGTGTTTCCGGTAGCAGACGATGTCGAGGACGATGTCCTCGTGGAACTTTTGGCGAAACTCCAGGGCCATCTGGATGACGGTACAGGCGGTGAGGGGGTCGTCACCGTTGATATGAAAGATGGGGAGACCGAGGGATTTGGCGGGGGCGGTGCAGTAGCGGGTGGAGCGGGAGTCGATCGGAAGGGTGGTGAAGGCGATCTGGTTGTTGACGATGATGTGGATGGTGCCGCCGGTCTTGTAGCCCTCGAGCTTCGAGAGATTGAGGGTTTCCGCCACCACGCCCTGGCCGATGAAGGCGCCGTCCCCGTGGATGAGGATCGGAAGAACCTTTTCGCGGTGCACGGTGTCTTCCCGGTGGCGTTGGCGGGCCCGGGCTTTGCCTTCCACGACGGGGTCCACGGCCTCGAGGTGGCTGGGGTTGGGGGCGAGGGAGACGCGGATCTTTTTCTGATCCGAGGTGACCACGGTGTTTTCGTAACCGAGGTGGTACTTCACGTCCCCGTCGCCCAGGACGGTTTCGGGGACGTAGTTTTCGTGAAACTCGGTGAAGAGTTTGCGGCGGGTTTTACCGAGGGTGTTGACGAGGACGTTCAGGCGCCCCCGGTGGGCCATGCCGATCACAACCTCCTCGACGCCGTGGGCGGGGCAAGCCTCGAGCAGGGAATCGAGGGCGGCGATGAGGGTTTCCCCGCCTTCCAAGGAAAAACGTTTCTGACCGACATAGCGAGTGTGGAGGAAGCGCTCGAGGGATTCGGCGGCGATAATTTTTTCGAGGATGCGGCGCTGCTGTTCGGGGGTGAAGACGGGCTGGTTCCGGTTGCGCTCCATCCGGTCGCGAAGCCAGCGGCGGATGGCGAAGTTCATGATGTGCATGAACTCGACCCCGAGGGTGCCGCAGTAGGTTTCGCGGAGGTAGGCGAGAATATCCCGGAGAGTTCGTGGGCCGCCGCCGCCGAGGGTGCCGGAGTCGAAAGTGCGGTCGAGGTCGGCATCGGTGAAGCGGAAGGTGGCAAGGGCGAGATCGGGATTCTCGTGCGGGGCGATGCCGAGGGGGTCGAGGTGGGCGAGGGTGTGGCCGAGGGCACGGTAGGCGAAGAGGAGATTGTAAAGGCGGGCTTGGGGAAGAACGTCGCCAGTGGGGACGGAAGCGGTGGAACCATCGCGGGGTGGGGGGCGGAGTTGGCAGCCGAGTTCAAACCCCTCAAAAAAGCCGCGCCAGACCGGCTCGACCGAAGCGGGATCCGTTTTCCACTGTTCGTAAAGATCTTCGAGGAGGGCGGCGTTGCCCGGTTGACCCAGGCGACCGAGGGCGGGGGATGGGGCGGTGGAGGAGCGGTTGGGGTTCAGGCGGTCTAGGACAGGGAGGGCCGGGTCAGGCTCAGGCGTGGGCTGAAGATCGCGCACCATAATGGAGACTATTTTCCCTATTTTTTCCCGCAAATCGAGCCAGGAATCCAACCCGTGTAAATTATATAAGTATCTCTAAACAAATAAGATAAATGCCAAAAACAAACTAAGGGGCGGTATTTTTTGACCCATGGGAAGGTTTTGGTTCATGCTGTGGGATGGTCAGTCAAAGGAGAGGACAGAAGAATGTTTTGGGTACGGCCTTGAAGATGTGCTCGGTGGATCCGTTAACGGGATTTACGCGGTCGGGAAGTTGTGAGGGCCATGAGGCGGATTTCGGCTGTCACGCGGTCTGCGCCCAGGTGACGGCAGAGTTTCTCGAATTCAGCCGGATGGCGGGAAACGACCTGTCGACGCCGCGGCCGGAGTATGAATTTCCGGGGTTAAACCCGGGCGATCGTTGGTGCGTGTGCGCGGCGCGGTGGGAGGAGGCAAGGCAGGCGGGGAAGGCGCCCGCGGTGGTGCTGGAATCAACGCATGAGTCCGCGTTGGACCATGTGAAGTTAGAGCATCTCCGAAAACATGCGCTGGATGTGGCCGGTTAGATGAGGATTAAGATTAAGATTAAGAAAAATTAGGAAGGATCAAACTGGGTGCGGGAACTTGTTTGAGGGCTGAACTGGGGCAGAATTTTAAATTCCATGGCTTACGAATCGATGCGTGCTTGGGCGGACCAGTTGGACCGGGCGGGGGAGCTTCTCCGGATCCGGGAACCGGCGCGTGCGGAGCTGGAGATCGCGGCGGCGGCGGATCAGGAATCAAAAAGTCCGGGTGGGGGCAAGGCGCTGTGGTTTGAAAAGCCGGTGGGCCCGGACGGGAAGCAGTATGGCTTCCCGGTTTTGATCAACGGGTATGGATCGGCCCGGCGAATGGCGATGGCGCTGGGACGGGAAAGTGTGGAGGAGATCGGTGAAGAAGTGGGGGCGCTGGTGAAGGCCAAGCCCCCGGCTGGGCTGGCCCAGGCGTGGGATCTTTTGAAACGGGGTTTGGAGTTGCGGCATGCGCGGCCGGTTTCCACGGGCCACGGGGCCTGTCAGGAAGTGGTGCATCGGGTCGAAGAGGGCGGGAAAGGGTTGGGGGAAATT
>JBEANM010000155.1:0-6078 GCA_041165425.1 Verrucomicrobiota bacterium | reverse complement strand
GACATACTCCTAAATCGTATGGGATTCCGACAAGGGGGGGCAACCCCGCACTCCCGCCCCTGTTCTCAGGTTGGGAACAACTTTTACCCGCCCCAACTCGTCGCCCGCCGGACCACCACCCCGATCAGCTCCTCCGGCACCATTCCGGCAAAACCCTCCCGCATCGACCGCGCCAACCGGTCGGCCATGGCCGCCGACTCCTTTTCCGGCACCTCCACGATCAGTTCATCGTGCACCGTGCTGACCAAGGGGGCGTCCGCCAGGGCCACCATCGCTCGTTTGATGGCGTCTCCACAGGTGCCCTGCACGGGAGTATTCACCAAGGCCGTGAATCTGACCCACTCCATTCTCCCCCCGGGGGGCGGCAACCAGCGCCGGCGTCCATACAGGGTGCGAACTTCGATCACCTTGGGGTCTTCCGCTGCCTGCCGGGCCTCGTCATGCCACCGTTGCAGAGCCGGGTAGGCCTGGAAAAATTTCTGCCGGAACTCTCGGGCCTCCTTTTCCCCCAGCGCCAACCCAAAAGAAATGCGACCGTATTCTGCCAATCCCCGCGCGGACATCCCATAGAGCAGGCCAAAATTCACTGCCTTGGCGAGTTTTCGTTCCTCCTCGTCGACCTTTTCCGCCGGCTTCCCTGAGAGCTTGCCGGCCGTCAAAGCGTGGATGTCCTGCCCCGACCGGAACGCCGCCAGCATGGCCTCCTCTTGGGCGAGAAACGCTGCCACCCGTAGCTCGATCTGGGAGTAGTCGGCAATCACCAGGGTCTGCTTGGGCCCTGCCACAAAACAGGAGCGCATCTCCACGTCCCGGCCCACGTTCTGCAGATTTGGCTCCCGGCAGGAAAACCGCCCGGTCGCCGTGCCCAGCGGATCGAAATCCGCATGAATCCGCCCATCCTGACCCACCGCTTCCCGGTAAGTGGTGATCATTTGGGCGCGCTTTTCCGCCGCCCGGCTGCGCAGAACCAACTCCGCCGCAGGATCCCCAGACATCACCAGGGCCACCTCGTCGGTTGACTTCAGCTTGAGCCCCCGTTTTTCCAGCGCTTCCTTGACCTGTTTCGGGCTCCGGGGATTCAGCTCTGCCCCCAACTCTTGCTTCACCTTTTTTTCCGTCTCCAAACGGTTTTGTTCCGCCAATCGGGCCAAAGCTTCCAGTTTTTTTACGTCGATGCAGAATCCCCTCTCCCGCATCCCCGCCACCACCGGAGCGAGGGATCGCTCCAAGGCCCACACCTTTTCCAAGCCGGCCTCGCGTAACTCCTCCGCCCAGTCCCGCCCATCCGCCATTCCCTGCAAAAGCTCCTCCTTCGGGACCCCCCGCCCTGCCTCAAGAATCCGGCGGGCCAACACCTTTTCCTTTGCGTTCATCTTGTCATCTTAGCCCGTTCCATGTCGCGGACGAACGGCCAACTTCCGGCTCAACTCACCCCCAAAAGGGTGGTATCCTTACCCGATGATCCGTCTCGGCGTGAATATCGACCATATCGCCACGCTTCGGCAGGCCCGCTACCGAAATCACGCCGCCGCCTCCGCTCCCGAACCGGACCCCCTCCTGGCCGCCCGCATCTGCTTGGCCGCCGGTGCCCACTCCATCACCGTCCACCTCCGGGAGGACCGCCGCCACATTCAGGACGATGACGTTCTGCGGATCGGCCGTGAGTTCCGGGATCGACTCAACCTCGAAATGGCGGCCACCCCCGCGATGGTCGCGTTCGCGCTGAAACTAAAACCCTCGGAGGTATGCCTGGTTCCGGAAAACCGCGCCGAGGTCACCACCGAGGGCGGATTGGATGCCGCTGGGCAGGAAAAATCACTCGCTCCGATCGTCCAAAAGCTCCGTGAGGCCGGTATTCTGGTCAGCCTCTTCATCGATCCCGATCTCCAGCAGGTCGCCGCCTCCGCGGCCGTGCACGCTCCGGTCATTGAACTCCATACCGGCCGCTTCGCCGATGCCAACCCTGCCGGACGGAAGGCGGAATTGGCTCGTCTGGAAAAAGCTTCGGAGCAGGCCCACCAGCTCGGCCTGCAGGTCAACGCCGGGCACGGTCTGCGCCTCTCCAATCTGCCGGAACTTCTCCGCCTCCCTCATCTCCACACCCTTAACATCGGCCATTCTCTCGTCAGCCATGCCCTCTCGGTGGGTCTGGAACGCAGCGTCCGCGATTTCCTCGGAGCCATCGCTGACCGATGAACACGGAGCGGCTCCTGGGGCTAGGCATGGATCTGGTTGAAATCGACCGCATCGAGGACTCGCTCAATAAATTCGGTGAACGTTTCCTCCAGCGGATTTTTCATCCCTCCGAGGTGGCCTATGCCCAGGGCCAGGCGCGGCCGGCTACCCATCTTGCCGCCCGCTTCGCCGCCAAGGAGGCCGCCTCCAAGGCGTTTGGAACCGGCATCGGCAAGGTACTGCCTTGGCTCGGCATGGAGATTGGCCGTCATTCGTCCGGGGAACCCTTCCTCCGCTTTCACGCCGCCGGAGCCGATCTCGCCAAAACCCGGGGAGTGTCCCGTGTCCTGGTCACCCTGACCCACACCCGTACTCATTCGGCGGCCACGGTCGCCCTGCTCGGCCCATGATCGTCCTCTCCCCGGCCCAAGCCCGCGCATGGGAGGAAAAGAGCCTCCGTGAAGGCGCCCGCATGAAAGACCTGATGAGACAGGCCGTGGAAGGAGCCCTACGGGAAATTCGTCCCCATCTGCCAAGCCCGGGTCACGCCCTGTTCCTGGTGGGTCCCGGCCACAACGGGGACGACGCCGTCCTTCTGGCATTGGAACTCAAGGAGCTGGGCTGGAAGACGGAACTTCTTCTTTCACGCGCCCCAGGGAAACGATTGCACCCCGACCCCCGCGTGAAGGCCAAAGTCTGGAAAAAGGCGCTGGTTTGGCCTGCCAAACCTTCAGAGTTTCTTAAGGCGAGGGGCCCACGCCTCGTCGTCGATGGTCTCCTTGGCTTGGGCGCGGTTCCACCTCCGCGTCCTCCGGAAACGGCCATCCTCAACTGGATCGCTAAGGAAAGACGGGGCACCGATCTCTTCGTCGCGCTGTGTCTAAAGGACCTGGCGCTACCCCAAGTCGGTCGCCTGCGGGGTGTCCCCATCGATTTCGGAGTCCCTCCACCCAAAACCACGGTGGATTTTCTTCTCCCGACGGAGGCGGCCTCTTTCATCCAGTCCCGCCGGGCGGATCTCCATAAACATTCCGCCGGCACTGTGCATCTCTGGGCCGGTTCGGGAACTTATCCCGGCGCCTCTCTCCTCGCCTCAGTCGGCGCGCTCCGCTCGGGCGCCGGCTACGTGCGGCTCTTCACCGATCGCTCCATCACCTCCGGCATCTCCTCGCGGTTGCCAGAACTTTTACTTTCCCCCCACGCGGACGGCACGCCACCCGACCTGGAAGCTTTTTGTAAACAGGCCAAGGCCCTGGTGGTCGGCCCCGGACTGCCCCCCTCGGAGACCCTCGCCAATTTTCTCTCCCAACTTTTACCGGCCTCGATCCTGCCGATCGTGCTGGATGCAGGAGCACTGGATCTGGTCGCAGCCCATCCCGAGTGGCTGACCTCCGCCAAAGCCCCCGTGATCCTCACTCCGCATGCGGGAGAACTGGCTCGCTTGACCGGGCAAAAACCCCGGGATCGGGCGGAAGCCGCCCGCCTTTGGCTGGATCGTCATCCTCACACGGTTTTAGTCGCCAAAGGGCCCCATACCTTGGTTGCCTCTTCCGACCATTCCCTCAGTCACAACAGCACCGGCGGACCCGCCCAAGCCACGGCGGGCATGGGGGATTTATTGGCCGGCCTGATCGGAGGCCTGCTCGCCACCGGGTACACACCTTTTGACGCCGCCCGTCTGGCGGTGAGTTGGCACGGTCTGGCCGCAGACCTTGCCGAAGGCCAGGGAGGCCCGATGGCTCTTGCTTCGGACGTAGCCAAGCAACTTCCCAAGGCTTGGCGGGTCCTGAAAGGACAGGCAATTTCGGAACGATTATGAATCTGGGTGACGTGCGCCAAATCCGGATCTGGCTGAAGCTGATCGATGGCTTGCTGGCCGGGGCTGCCATGATTGCGGCCTACCTGATCCGCGTTCATCTTCTGCCGGATATCCTGCCCCTCGAGTCCCGGGAAATCGGTGAATTCCAGATCTACATCCCTTATATCGCGCTGATGGCGCTCATGGCTCCGCCCGTGCTGAGCCGCCGGGGGCTTTACCGCAATTTTGCGAGTCGGGGCCGCCAGGCGAACTGGGCGGCCATGTTTGAGGCCGGGCTGATCCTGTTTCTCGTCGGCGTATCGGTGATCTTTTTCTTCAAACAGTCTCCCAGTCGAATCGTTTTCATTATTTTCGTTCCGATCTTTTTTCTTTTCCTGCTACTGCGCGAGGATCTCTTTTCCCGCTTTCGTCTTTTCCGCCGACGCGCCGAGCAATACTCCGTCCGCCTGCTCCTCGTCGCGGAATCGGCGGATCATGCCGACCGCTGGATCAACCTGTTCTCCGATGCCCCCGTGGGTGTGCAAATCACGCGCACCCTGCCGACCAACTCCGTGCCGATCGAAGAGTTCATCAAGGCCCTGCACGAGGACTCCGCCGGAATCGTCCTGTTTGAAGTCAGTACCCGGCACATGAATTGGGCCGCCCAGGCGATTCAAGCCTGTGAGGAGGAGGGAGTGGAGGCATGGCTGAGCACGGATTTCGTCGGCACCCAGATTGCCCGCGCCCAGTTCGAGGAAATTATGGGCCGCAATCTGCTGGTCTTCCGCTCCACCCGGGCCGGCACCTGGCAATCCGTTGCCAAAGTGATTTTTGACCGAATCGCTGCCACGCTGCTTTTACTTTTGCTCCTGCCCCTTTTCCTGATTCTTTGGATTGCGATCAGACTCGAGTCCCCCGGTCCGGCCCTTTTTCGACAACGCCGCAGCGGAAGGCACGGAGATCCCTTCACCATGTACAAGTTCCGCACGATGCACAGCGATGCCGAGATGCGGAAAGCCGAGTTGGATGCCTTGAATGAGATGCAGGGGCCCGTGTTCAAGATCAAGAAAGACCCTCGGGTCACCCGCATCGGCGCTTTTCTTCGCTTCACCTCCCTCGACGAACTTCCCCAGCTCCTCAACGTCTTTCTCGGCCAGATGAGCCTGGTAGGTCCGCGTCCCTTGCCTACCTATGAGACCTTAGCCATGACCGCCAATGCCCAACGCCGTCGGCTCAGCGTCAGCCCCGGGATCACTTGCCTCTGGCAAATTTCCGGTCGAAACGAGGTGAAAGATTTTGCCGACTGGGTGAGGTTGGATTTGGAGTATATTGACCAATGGTCTCTTTGGCTCGATTTCGAGATTCTGCTGCGCACGATTCCGGCGGTACTATTCGGACGCGGTGCCCGCTGACTCTCCATCTTTTTCTGAAACTACCCCCCCCTAACACAAAGTTCCTTAGCTTTGGGGTCAGAGGTCAAAAGAGGAGAAACCATGAATCCGGCTAAGCCCCTTCTCCTCGATGTGCCGACGGCGGATTGGAAACTGCCCTTCGCCGAGCCTTGGCGGGAAAAACAGATTCGGGAATGGATCTTCCAGCGGTTCGCCGCCTCTTTTGAAGAAATGTCGAACCTGCCGGCGGGCCTTCGGACCGAATTGGCCGGACAGTTCCGTCTGGCTGCGGTCGAGCCGGTCAAAATTCAGGGTTCTGCCGATACCACCCGCAAACTTCTCTGGCGGCTGGGGGATGGTTCCCTCCTCGAGTCGGTCCTGATTCCGGCCAATCCAGGACGGGACGGCAACCGCAGCGGCCGCCTTACCCTCTGCGTCTCCAGCCAGGTCGGTTGTGCGTATGGCTGCCGCTTCTGCGCCAGCGGACTCGACGGCTGGCGCCGCAATCTCACCGCAGCCGAAATTATCGGGCAGGTGCTGGGGGCCGCCAAAATCGCCGGCCGTCGCCCCGAAAACCTTGTCTTTATGGGCATGGGGGAACCGTTGGCCAATCTGCCGCGGTTGCGGACCGCCATGGAAATTCTCACCTCCCCGGAAGGGGTGGGCATCGGGGCCCGCCATCTCACCGTTTCCACCAGCGGGCTTGCCCCGCAA
>JBEANM010000154.1:0-3562 GCA_041165425.1 Verrucomicrobiota bacterium | reverse complement strand
CGGAGCGGGGTCAAAGCCACAGAGCACCTCGAGCATTTTCAGCCGGTCATCCTCGTTCTCTCCCATGCCAAGGATTCCCCCGCAGCAAACGGCCATCCCCGCTTTCTGCACGGATCGGATCGTGCGGAGCCGATCCTCAAAAGAGTGGGTCGTCACAATCGTCCGGTAATGCTCGGGGGAGGTGTCGAGGTTGTGGTTGTAGGCGGTGACGCCGGCTTCCTTGAGTTGGCGGGCGGCCTCGTCGGAGAGTTGGCCTAAAGTGACACAGACCTCCATCCCCAGCTGCTTCACATCCCGCACAATTTCAAGGACCGACTCAAACTTCGCCTCGCCTTCGCGGACGCCCTTCCAGGCGGCTCCCATGCAGAAGCGGCCGGCGCCTGCGGCCTTGGCCTGCCGCGCTTCGTCCAAAACGGCCTGTCGATCCATCAAACGCTCCGCCTTCACGCCGGTGTCGTAGCGGGAGCTTTGAGCGCAGTAGGCGCAGTCCTCGCTGCATCCGCCGGTCTTGATGCTCAGCAGCCGGCAAAGCTGGACACCTTCCCGGTCGCCCCAATGGGCGCGATGCGCTTCCCGGCCCTGCTCCAAAAGGTCGAAAAGAGGTTGGCGGTAAACAGCGGAGAGTTCGGGAAAGGTTTTGGGAGGCGTGGTCCGCAGCAGCATTACGGCAAGCGTGGCAAGAGACAGGGAGCAGGTCAAAAACCGATTGCACGCCCCCATCGGGGGAGGAGACTTACATCATGAACAAATCCTTCCTTGGCCTATGTTTCGGGTTGGCTTCGCTCTGCCTGCTGAGTTCCTCCCTCCGGGCAGACTATTTCGGCAAAATTGAGCCCCGCCTTTTTCAGGTACAGGACGGGAAAAGAGTGGATTTCAAAAGGCCGGCCAAAAGTCCCCAGTTCACCGCACTTTATTACTCCGCCCATTGGTGCCCTCCATGCCGGGCCTTCACCCCAAAGCTCGTGGAGTGGTACAAGGAGTTCAAGGCCAAGCACGAGAACTTCGAGCTGGTCTTTGTCAGCTCCGACAAAAGCGAGGAAGCCCAGATCGATTATATGAAGGAGACAGGGATGCCTTGGCCTGCCGCCAAGCTGGCCAGCAAGAGTGACCCAAATTTTAAAAAGTATGCCGCCAGCGGAATTCCCTACCTCGTTCTGATCGATGAAAACGGCAAGGACCTCACCGGCAAGGAGGGGAACGATTGGCAATCCCCCACGGAAGTGCTCAAGAAGATCGAGGAGCTGGTCAAGTAGTGGGTCGAGTCAGGCTCTGCTTTCTGGCGTTGGCCGTGGCTGCCTCCCAGGCAGGAATGGCGGAGAGCTACGAAGAGTACGTGGCCCGGCACAAACGAACCCAAAAAATGATGAACCCGCTGAACGTGCCCGTGGCCAATGTCATGAACGATGCTTGGAATGAAAGGCCCGAGTACGCCAACCCCAATGACAAGCCCGCCCCCAAAAAGGGTCCAAAAGTTTTTTACATCAAATCTTCCCGGGACGGCTACGGGCAGCTGACCTATCCATTCAGGAACAAGTAGGCGCCGTTGGGCCTGGCGTGAGGTAGGGACAGGTCGCCGACCCGTCCGATTTTAAAAACTCGACGTTGGATGGCCGATGCGGACGCCTCCGCGAGGCGTCCCTACCGGTTTAAATCCTCAAATATCCTGCGATCGTCCGGAACTCGCCCAGCTCCCCCAACATCCGGACCAACGCCTCCATGCGCTCGATCCTTCTTTGCCGGGAGCGCCGGCGGATCCACCGGGGCATCTGCTTTTCGGGAAGGTCAGCCAGTTCCCACGGATGAAAGTACAGCGTCACCAGCCCGTCCCAGGCCAGGAGCAGCCGACAGGCCGCAAGGTAGAGGGGGAGGGGGAGAACATGAAAGCTCGCCCAGAATAGCGGAAATCGAACCACGGGCAGAACGGATGCCGGCACCTTCCACAAGCTTCCCTCCCGGTGAGGCTTCCGCTTTTCCCCTGATCTGCAGTATCGCCCGGGCACGATGGCCGGATTGGAGGAAGCGTCGTACCGATAGCCGGCCGCGGCCACCTCCGCGAAAGGCACCGGCCGTAACCGCGGAGAGCGAAATCCAAGAACCTCCCTGCCGCTCATTTGAGATAAAAGCGTCCGGCTTTCCCCCAACCGCAAATCCGCGCCTGGTTGATGATTCCAGCCGTGGGACGCGATCTCATAGCCGCGGGCCTGGGTTTCCTGCAGAAGCGAAGGCGCCGCTTCCGCCATCCGCGCGGTGACAAAAACGGTGCCGGGTGCTTTCCAGCGGGCGGAGGTTTCGAGCCAGAGCCGCCATATTTCCACTCCGCGCGACAAGCCTCCGTCCGGCAGGGGAGGGGCGCCAAAATCCGCCGCGGCGTCAAACTCCTCCACGTCCCACGTGAGGAGGATAGTTCGTTTCACGGATGCCGATACTGCCCTGTCCAGGAGCGAAGACGAATCCACAGAAAGTCCCAAAGACAGAGCAGGGTATCAGCGGTGAGTTTTACCTGGGAGGTCTTGTAACTGTGGGCGCCGGACACCTGCACGGGAATCTGGCCTACCTTTAGACCCAGCTTGCGCGCGAGGTAAAGGAGCTCCGCATCAAAGGCAAAACCGTCGACTTTTTGCCGAAGAAAAAGCTCCCGCGCCGCCCGACGTTGGAATCCTTTGCATCCCGCTTGGGTGTCCGGGTAGTTGAATCCGAACAACCCGCAGGCCAGACGATTAAAACCCCAGCCCAGTAACGCCCGCCTGACCGGCAGCGCCCCATCGGCCTGGGGTGCCATGGCGCGAGAACCAATGACGACGTCATGCTTCCGGAGCGCGGAAAGCATCGGCTTCAGGTGCCCCAGGGAGTACGCCAGATCACCGTCCATAAAGATGAGCAGATCCTGCTTCGCTCCCGCGAAGCCGAGGCGCACCGCCCGACCCTTCCCTCCATTATCGTGAAGACCCATGACCGAGGCACGCTTCAATCCTTTCAGCCCCCGCCGAAATGCTTCCGGCGTACCGTCGGCCGAGCCGTCATCCACCACGACGACCGAAACGTTCCGGTTTTTGGCCAGAAAGGACCGGACCAGCCGACACACCCTGGACACTTCCTCGAGCTCATTGAACACCGGGAGCACCAGCAAGACAGAGGTGGTTTTGTCTTTGCCATCAGGATTTTTTAGGGGATTAGTAAACGGCGCTCAAACCCCGCTTTGCCGAAACAATCTTCGCAGCACCGCCCCGATTGTCCTAGTCGGGTAGCGTGCCGTCCAACGCTTGAGTCGAAACGGGTCCATGCTGCGCGGATTAACCCCACGATCCATGGTGACAGCGGTTTTGAAACCGGCTTCGCGCACGAGTTCTAACACCGCTTCATCATAGTCCCCATACGGGTAGGCAAAGTGCTCGATGGCCGTTCCGAACATATCCTCAAGCTTTTTGCGGCTAGAAACGATTTCCTCCTTGGCCCGATCCCGGGGAATACGGGAGAGACGGGGATGGGTGCAAGTGTGCGCCCCAATCCAGTGTCCTGCCGCCAGCCAGTCCCGAATTTGGGCATCATCCATCAAAGGCCTGGC
>JBEANM010000153.1:0-3738 GCA_041165425.1 Verrucomicrobiota bacterium | reverse complement strand
GGAATAACCAGGAAGGAAACCAGTCCATGGCACTTAAGAAAATCGAAGCGATCATCAAGCCCTTCAAGTTGGAGGAGGTGAAGGAAGCCCTCACGGAAGTGGGGATCGAGGGAATGACTGTTACGGAGGTCAAAGGATTCGGCCGCCAAAAAGGCCACACCGAGATCTACCGGGGCAGCGAATACACCGTCGATTTCCTCCCCAAGGTGAAGTTGGAGATCGTCGTGCCGGACTCCCAGGTGTCCAAAGCCACCGGGGCGATCCTGAAGGCGGCTAAGACGGGCAAGATCGGCGACGGCAAAATATTTGTCCTACCCGTGGATGAGGCCATCCGCATCAGGACGGAAGACAAGGGAGAAAAGGCGGTCTGACATGGCGAAAGCGAAGTCAGATCCCACCAAGAAAGGAACGAAGACAATGGCAGCGAAATATCTTAAAGCGAAAAACGGCAAGGAAGTCCTCGACTTTGCGAAGGCACACGGCGCCAAGCTGGTCGATTTCAAGTTCTGCGATATCCCCGGGACGTGGCAGCACTTCACCACCACCCTGGGCGAGGTGGAGGAGTCCACCTTCAAGGAAGGCCTCGGGTTCGACGGCTCCTCCATCCGCGGGTGGAAGTCGATCAACTCGTCCGACATGCTCGTGATGCCGGATCCGGCCACGGCGATGATCGATCCCTTCAACGCCGAGCCCACGCTCAGCCTGGTCTGCACTGTGATCGACCCGATCACCATGCAGACTTACGAGCGCGATCCCCGTAGCATCGCCCTGCGCGCGGAGAAATATCTCCAAAGCACGAAGATCGGTGACACTGCCTTCTTCGGCCCGGAGCCCGAGTTCTTTATTTTTGATGACGTCCGCTACGACTCCTCGTCACGCGGAGCGTTCTATCAGGTGGACTCCATCGAGGGCATTTTCAACAGCGGCCGTGAGGAGTTGCCCAACACCGGTTACAAGATCCGGCACAAGGAGGGGTATTTTCCCGTCCCGCCGGCGGACACCCAGCAGGATATCCGCAACGAGATCACCCTTATGCTCGAGGATCTTGGCGTCCAGGTGGAGCGCCAGCACCACGAGGTGGCCACCGCCGGTCAGGCGGAGATCGACATCCGCTTCGACACGCTGGTGAACACCGGCGACAAGGTGAACCTCTACAAGTACGTCGTCCGCAACGTGGCCCGTCGCCACGGCAAGACGGCCACCTTCATGCCCAAGCCCCTCTTCGGGGACAACGGCTCCGGGATGCACACCCATCAGAGCATCTGGAAGGACGGCAAACCGCTCTTCGCCGGCAAGGGCTATGCGAACCTGAGCGAGCTCGCCCTCTACTACATCGGGGGAATCATCAAACACGCCCGGGCCCTCACCGCCATCACCAACCCCACGACGAATAGCTTTAAGCGGCTCGTCCCCGGGTTTGAGGCGCCGGTGAACTTCGCCTACAGCGCGCGGAATCGTTCCGCCGCTATCCGCATCCCGACCTACTCGGCCAACCCGAAGGCGGTCCGGATCGAGTTCCGCACGCCCGACCCGGCGGCGAACCCGTATCTGGCCTGCGCGGCCCAGCTTCTGGCCGGGCTCGACGGCATCCAGAATCGGATCCATCCGGGCGACCCGCTCGACAAGAACCTGTACGAGTTGCCGCCCCAGGAACTGGCCAAGGTGCCCAGCGCCCCGGATTCGCTCCTCGGCGCCGCCCAGGCCCTCGAGAAGGACCACGAGTTCCTCCTCAAGGGAGACGTGTTCACGAAGGACATGATCGAGACGATGATCGAGATGCGGATCAAGGACTACGACGCCCTGCGTCTGCGTCCCCACCCGTACGAGTTCTTCATGTACTACGACGTCTAAGGAACCGTTTCGTCAAAAAACCCCGTCTCCGTGAGGAGGCGGGGTTTTTTATTGGGCAGGGAAAATCCCTCGGGCCACGGTAGGGTCGGTTGCCCCAACCGACCATGCTGATTGATTAATCTTCGATCTTTGAACTCACCGCATGGTTCGTCGGGACGACGAGCCCTACCTCGACCAAACCGTAAAACGTTCACGTTCACGTCAACGACCAATCCAAGCTGCCGTGCTCAAATTTCCAGCCCGTTAACTATTCACCATTTATCGTCACGCCAACGGTTTGGGTACTGGACTTCCTTAGTTGGCTTCACAATCTGCGTTTTATGAAATCTTCCTCCTCCGTTACTCCGCAAGTCATCCGTGTTGTCGGCTACGGCCTTCTGGCTTTCTCCGGGATCGACCTTCTTTTCCAGTTGCTGGCCAACCCTTTCGGCGGAGCACTTCAAGCCTTCCGTTTTTCTTCGGGCTTGGTGGATCGGATTCCCGTGCCCCTTCTGGCGCTGGGGATTCTCTTCGCCGTACCACGTCCTATCTCCTTGCCTTTGGAGAGGACGGTCCTGCGACTTCTCTCGTTTGTTCCTTTCATCTACGCCGGCGGGTTCCTGCTGGTGATCGCAGCCGCGTTGGTCACCGGGAACCGGTTGATCGTCGTGGCGGAACAGCAGATTGCGATGCAGAGCCAGGCCCAGCTTCGTCAGTTGGAGACCACGGTGGACCGGGTGAAGGCCCTCAATGCCGGCGACCTCGCCAGCGTCGTGCAGAACTTCAACGTGCAGAACCGGACAACCTTAAAGGATACTGAGTTTCTCAATAAACTGGTGGAGCAGACCGATGTCCAGAAGGCTCGACTAAAAGCCGGCACGGATCAGGCTTTCCAAGCCCAGCGTCGCACCATGACCCTCGAGCTTCTCAAGGTTCTCCTCGGGGCTGCCGCTGGATCCGGGATCATGTTCCTTTTGGGCACCGCCGCCGGGTGGGCCCGCTCCCCGGGCGCCGGCCAGAGCTGATCCTCCCTTGTCTGTCAAAATCTCCGTTCGTTACGAGGGGCAGCTTCACTGCGAAGCGGTTCATGGCCCTTCCGGAACCAAGCTGGCTACCGATGCCCCGGTGGATAACGAAGGGAAGGGGGAAAGCTTTTCGCCAACCGACTTGGTGGCAACGGCCATTGCCGCATGCATGGCCACGATTATGGGCATCATGGCAAAAAGGCATGGCATCAAGCTGGAGGGAATGACGGTGGAGACGGTGAAGGAAATGAGCACGAAGAAAGCTCCTGGAATCCGCCGCTCTCGGTTGCCCCGTCCACCACAGCCTTGATCCGCGGATCGACAAGAGCGTGGATTTCGTTTGGAAGGGGTAATCGGGAAAATTTGGTAGGGTCGGTTGTCCCAACCGACCATGCTGACTGATTAATCTTCGATCCTTGAACCCGCCGCATGGTTCGTCGGGACGACGAACCCTACCGGATCTTGCGGCGCAGTCGGGATTGATCCCCCTTTGCCCCAAGATCTTTGCGGCTACCCCTCCGGGGTGGTGGGATTGTGCGCTTCCGCGCCCGCGCAATGCGCCCCCGCCGACTTGCCCCGGCGCCAAGGGACCGGGGCCCTGCAGAAGTTTGAATGTTTGGAGCTGAAATTTCTGTAGGGCCGCGCTCCGTCGCGGCCAAATCAGGATCAGGTCGGGATTGGTTCCCGTCACCCTGGGACCTTAAATTTTAATAACGGTCGGGATTGCGCGCCCCTCAAACCCGCCCCCGCGCCATCCGTTCGTCGCGTCCCGCTGGTTAGGACCCCCCGTCCTCACATTCGTTCGGACAGGGAGGGATTCGAACCCTCGGTTGGCTTTCACCAACACACGCTTTCCAGGCGTGCCCGATAGACCGCTCCGGCA
>JBEANM010000152.1:0-4215 GCA_041165425.1 Verrucomicrobiota bacterium | reverse complement strand
GGGTTCCAGGCCGAGAATCAGGGAATCGGACGGTCCCTTGAAAATCTCCTCGAGAACGGTGGCGGTGTAGCAGTTTTCTCCCTGGAGGGGTTGGTGCTGGAGCTGAATTTTTTCCGGACGGATGGAGATTAGGATTTCCTTGGCCGTTGGGGCGAGGTGGGCGGCGGGCAGCCGCAGTTCATGCTGGCCTCCGAGCTTTAACGTGACGAATTCGTGGTTTCGGTTGGCCACGGTGCAGGGGAAAAGATTGGTTTCGCCGATGAAGGTAGCGACGAACTGGGTTTTTGGACGGTAGTATAGATCGTCCACGGTGCCCAGCTGCTCGATCTTGCCCTTGTTCATCAGGGCGATCCGGTCGGACATGACGAGGGCTTCCTCCTGGTCGTGGGTGACAAAGACAAAGGTGATGCCGAGCTTGTTCTGCAGGTTCTTTAATTCGATCTGCATGTTCTGGCGCAGTTTGGCGTCGAGGGCGGAAAGGGGCTCGTCTAGCAGTAGAACCTTGGGTCGGCATACCAGGGCGCGCGCGAGGGCGACCCGCTGCCGCTGACCGCCGGATAGCTGGTCCGGTTTACGGGCGGCATACCAGGGCGCGCGCGAGGGCGACCCGCTGCCGCTGACCGCCGGATAGCTGGTCCGGTTTACGGGCCTCCAAACCCGAGAGAGAGACGAGGTCCAGCGCTTCCAACATCCGCCGTTTCCTTTCGGAAGCCTCCACTTTCTGCATTTCCAGGCCGAACTCGATATTGTCGCCCACGGTGAGGTGGGGGAACAGGGCGTAGCTTTGAAACACCTGGTTCACGTTGCGCCGGTAGGGCGGCAGGTCGGTCACCTCCTGCCCGTCGATGAAAACCTGGCCGGTCGTGGGAGTGTCGAGGCCGGAGATCATCCGGAGCGCGGTGGTTTTGCCGCAACCGGAAGGACCGAGCAGGGTCAGGAATTCGCCGCCCTGAATCTCGAGGTGGACGTGGTCGAGGGCGCGGAAAATCGGGTCTTGGCCGGGTTTGGGGGAGGGATGGGGAAAGCTTTTGCAGACATCCCGGAGTTCAACCATCGCGCTCAAAGGAACTCCACTCTCCTTGGGCCACGTGCCATCATGCCGAATGGTGGCGAAGGGGGCGCGGGAGGGTCAACTTTCTTTGCCCCGGATTCAGACCTTGAGGAGCTCGGCTTCCTTGCCGGACACCAGGGCGTCGATCTTGCCCACGTACTGGTCCGTGAGTTTCTGAACTTCCTTTTCTCCCAGGGAGAGTTCGTCCTCGGTGATCTTGCCGTCCTTCTGCTCCTTTTTAAGAACCTCGAGACCGTGGCGGCGTTCATGCCGGATGGCGACGCGGCCGTCTTCGGCGAGTTTGCCGATCAGCTTGATCAGATCCCGACGGCGCTCCTCGGATAGCTGCGGAATCGGCAGGCGGATCAGTTTGCCGTCCACCTGCGGGGTGATGCCGAGTTGGGACTCCTCCAGGGCTTTGCGGACGGGATCGACGGTGGCGGCATCCCAGGGCTGAACCAGGAGAAGACGCGGTTCCGGGGCGGTGATTCCGGCCAGTTCCTTCAGCCGCATGGAGGTGCCGTAAGCATCCACGCGGAGATTTTCCACCAACTGCGGGGAGGCCTTGCCGGTGCGGACGCCATGGAAATCTTCCTCCACCTTGCGGAGGGTCTTTTCCATCTTTTCCTCGGTTTCGAGGAGAATTTCGTCGGACGGCATAAGGCAGAACCGGGAAGGGATCGCAGAGGGCGACCGCAGGCCGGTTTACTCCTTGGATTTGCCTTCGCCGGGGCGGTACTCCTCCTCGGCTTTTTCGAAGGCAGCTTCCATGCCTCCGAGGAAGTCGGTCCCCTTGGAGGAGTCCTCCAAAGCGGCGCGCTCCCTTTCAAACTCCGCATCCGAGTAGGAGGCGGCCTTGATGGAGAGGCCGATCCGGCGCTCCGCCTTGTTCAGGCGGATGACGCGGGCTTCGATCTCTTGGCCGGGCTTGAGCACGTCCTTGACCTTCGCCACACGCTCCTCGGAGATCTGGGAGATGTGGACGAGACCGTCGAGGTCGCCCTCGAGGGCAATGAAGGCGCCAAAGCTGGCCACCTTGCTGACGCTGCCCTTGACCTTTTGGCCGATCTTGAAGCGATCCTCCACGCTCTTCCAAGGATCCTCCGCGAGTTGCTTCAGCCCGAGCGAGATTCGCTGGTTGGCCTTGTCGATGCCGAGCACCTGCGCCTCCACGTTGTCGCCCTTCTTGACGACTTCCGAGGCGTGGGCCGGCTTGCGGGTCCAGGACATGTCGGACACGTGAATCATGCCGTCGATGCCTTCCTCCAGTTCCACGAAGGCGCCGTAGGCGGTGGTGTTGCGGACCACGCCCTTGACCGGACGGCCCACGGGGTAACGGAGGTGGATCTCATCCCACGGGTTCGGCTCGAGGTGCCGCACGGACAGGGAGAGCTTCTGTTCGTCCTTGCTGACGCTGATGACGATGGCCTCGATCTCCTGGCCATCCTGGAGAACGTCGCTGGGCCGGGCGATGCGCCGGGTCCAGGAAAGTTCCGAAACGTGCACGAGACCCTCGACACCGGGCTCCAGCTGCACAAAAGCACCGTAAGGGACGAGGCTGGTGACCTTGCCGCGGACCTTGAGGTTGACCGGATATTTTTCCGCGATCTTATCCCACGGATTTTCGCTGAGCTGCTTCAAGCCGAGGGAAACGCGCAGGCGCTCCTTGTCGATCTCGAGCACGAGGACCTGGAGCTCCTGGCCGACCTGCAGGAGATCGGAAGGGTGAGCGAGGCGGCCCCAGGTCATATCGGTGACGTGGAGCAGGCCGTCGAGACCGTCGAGGTCGAGGAATGCGCCGAACTCGGTGAGATTCTTGACGCGGCCCTTCACTTTGGCGCCCTTTTCGAGATGGGAGAGAAGCTTGGCCCGTTTCTCGTTGCGTTCCTCCTCGATGAGCTCGCGGCGGGAGAGGACGACGTTCTTACGATCCTCGTTCAGTTTGACGATGCGGCATTCAATTTCCTGCCCGACAAACTCGCGCAGGTTCTTCGGCGGGTTGATGTCGATCTGGGAGGAGGGGAGGAAGGCTTCCACGCCCACATCGACCATGAGGCCGCCCTTGACCACGCCCTTGACGTAGCCTTTGACGGTCTGGTTGCCCTCGCTGAGCTTGACGATTTTTTCCCAATTCTGCTTCTGGGCCGCCTTCTGGCGGGAAAGGACCACGAGGCCGTCCTCGTTTTCGAGCCGTTCAAGGAGCACTTCGATTTCGTGGCCGATGGACAGGTCGTCGGCCGGGCTGAATTCATCGACGTCGATGGCGCCTTCGGACTTGTAGCCGATGTCGACCATGACTTCACGGGGGCGGCGTTCAATGATGCGGCCTTTGACGATGGTTCCCTCGCGGAAATTCTGCATCGACTGGGAGAGAAGAGTTTCGAAATTGGTCATATGGTTGGTTTTTTCTGGGTTAGGTCCGGAAGCGGGGAGTCGGTCCCGGGGAGGGGGCGGCTCCTTGGCCGCCGTATTCTAGTATGCGGTTAAGGGTTCATTCTCATGTCCCCCGGAGTGATCCGGGTGGGAAGACACAAGAGGGAAATCCTATCCTTCCGGTTGGAGCGGGCAAGCCCGGTTTCGGAGGTCTGCATAAGCTGGCTGAGGCCGCGTGGCCTCCTAGCGCGGGGGGGGCGAACGCTGTCTAGCCGCTTGGGCGAAACTGCAGGAAAAGGAGAAAGCCACGCCCCGCGAGCGGGCGGTTTTGGTCACGGGGGTCGAGGGGGTCTGGCCCGAATGGTTACACGGGCGAAGTCCTGCGGAAATCGCCCAGGAGTGGAGAGGCAAAACTCCGCTCTGGTTGCTGGAGTGCCTACCGAACCTGCCGGCGGCGCAGCTGGCCATTGAAATCGCCGCACGGGGTCCGGTGGAGAGCCGGCGCGGGCGGTCCGGGGAAGAAGGCGCCATTTTCCCGATCATGGAACGCTGGATCCAGCGCGGCATCCGGCGAGTTGTCTGGGTGCGGTGCCAAGGGGAGAAAGCCACCGCGGAGATATGGTCGAAATGAAAGACGCAAAAGATTATGGGGTGATCGTGCGAAAGGCGGTGACCGAGACGTTGCGGCGGAAAGAGCCGGTGCGGGATG
The DNA here is from genome assembly GCA_041165425.1 of Verrucomicrobiota bacterium. Taxonomy (GTDB): domain Bacteria; phylum Verrucomicrobiota; class Verrucomicrobiia; order Methylacidiphilales; family Verrucolacustridaceae; genus Verrucolacustris. The sequence continues at coordinate 82 of JBEANM010000152.1, read as the reverse complement.
AGCAGCGGCTGACGGCAGATCTCGGGGCGGAGAGCATTGACCGGATCGATCTGACCTTCCGCCTGGAGGAGGCGGTGCAAAA
>JBEANM010000151.1:0-3291 GCA_041165425.1 Verrucomicrobiota bacterium | reverse complement strand
AGCATCGGTGTATTCAACCTATTCAGACGCTTTCCGTCGAGGCCTGCCAAAGGTTTTGCCGACCGCGTTTGGGGGCGCTTTAACCTTCTGGGTGCCCTCCTCCACGATCCGCGGCGCCGTACTCGACCTCGGCTCCAACACCTTCAAACTACTCCTCGCCGAGCAAAAGAAGGGTGTTCTCCACATCTTTCATGAGAAGGCCTACCCCGTCCGCTTGGGGGAGGGCGTGGCCGTCACCCAAAAGCTCCAGCCCGCCGCGATCCGCCGCGCCCTGCGGATGTGCTCCTCCCTGCAGCGCAAAATCGTTGCCTTCAGGGCGGAAAAAGTTGTGGCGGTGGCTACTGGCACCCTCCGACGAGCCCGCAACCGCCAGACCTTTCTCGGGCCGGCCGCAAAAATTCTGCAACAGCCCGTCCTCATGCTCTCCGGCCGGGAAGAAGGTCGACTCATCGGTCTGGCCGCGCGCTCCCTCACCCTTCCTCCCCGACCTCGCTATCACCTCGATCTGGGCGGCGGCAGTCTGGAGGTGATCGACTCCCTCCACCCCGCCAAACCCAGAATCCAAAGTCTGGACCTCGGCTGTGTGGCGGTCCGGGACACTCTCCTTCCCCATCAACCCCCCTCCCCGGACGAATGGATGCGCGCCCGGCAAAAGATCAGCCGGGCGCTCGGCAAACTCCCAAGGCCCGGTTGTCCCACCCAGGCCACCTTTACCGGAGGGACCGCCCACGCCTACGCCTGCCTTCTCCGTAAAAAAAATCTGAAGGCTCGCCGTCTGGAAAACTTTCCGGTCCGCCGCGAAGATCTCGTCCGCCTCATCCTTCGCCTGCTTCCCCTTTCCGCCCGGGAGATCGCCCGTCTACCCGGAATGCCGGAGGAACGTGTCACCGTGGCCCTGCCCGCCTTCCTCGTCCTGGCAGAAGCGGCGGAACGGCTGCGCCTCTCGCGGATCCGGGTCAGTACCCACGGCCTGCGCTACGGCGTCTGGCTCGGTCATCTCGCGCCGGCGCCCATCCGGAGAATTTCCCGGTGATTCCCCAAACTCCGGCCGTGAAGGAGGCACTCGCCCTGATGCGGGACTGGGAAGAGGAGCCACAACACGTGCTGCATGTGACGGAATGGGCCGTGCAGCTATTTGAAAACCTCCGCCCGGAACACAAACTCGGATCCCGAGATCTCACCTACTTGACCGCCGGCGCCCTGCTGCACGACACCGGCTGGTCGAGCGCCAACGAGGAGCGGCCCCACCACAAGGAGTCCGCCCGCCGGATCCGGGAACACGCCTGGCAAAATCTTTCCCAAAAGGAACGGGAATTTGTGGCCCTTGTCGCCCGCTACCACCGCAAAAGCCCGCCCTCGGCCCAGCACAACCGCTACCGCAACCTGGAATCCTCCCGCCGGGAACCCCTTCGTTGGCTGGCCGGCATCCTTCGCGTTGCCGATGCGATGGACCGATCCCATCGGCAGAAATTGCGTTTCGAAAAGCTAGAGCTCCGACCGGGCGTCTGCCTCATCCACGCCCAGGGCGAGGGCCAGGAGGAGGCCAATTTCGGCCTCGATCGCAAAGGGGATCTCCTTCAGCAGGTTTCCGGACGGCAGCCATTTCTCAAAATCACCCCCTCCTAGCTGAATGGCACGCGGGGGCCGATGTGCTTAAATCACCCTCCTTGTGAAACGTTGGCGTCCTCAGCTGATCGCCCTGGCCATTTTGGTGGCCTTTGTCGGCTTCTCCTACAGCTACGTCCGGTATTTCGTTCGCGCCCGCACCCACGCGGTCATCGTCTTCCTTGTCCCGGGAGCCAGTCAGGAGCTTCTCGCCCTCGCCCAAACCCGCCATCCCAACCGGTACCTTCCCGGGCTCGACCAGGCCGACGCCATAGCTTTTGTCGAAACCCAGTCCTCGGACCAGCTCACCGGGGATGCGGCCGCCCTCGCCTCCTTCCTCGCCACCGGAGAAATCGGCCCCGCCAACCAGCTCAGCCTCCGCTACGACGGCAAACCGGCGGACACCTTGCTGTATCAGGCCCAACGTAGGGGTCGCGCGGTCGGCATCATCTCCTCCGGGCCGGTCACCTCCCCGGGGATCGCCGCCTTTTTTGCCCACCAACCGGATGCCTCCGTATCCGCCACCGTCGCCAACCAGCTTCTCGACTCCACCCGGATCGACCTGATTTTCGGCGGCGGACTCGAGATCATCGAGACGGAGAAAAAAGTCGGCCACCGCGACCTCCTCAAGGAGGCCGAAAAGCTCGACTACACCCTGGTCTTTGACCGGGCCGGACTCGGCAACTTTCCCGCCTGGAACACCCGCCGCATCCTCGGTCTGTTTGCCTCGCGGGATCTGCCCCTTGCCGCCGCGGAGGACAACGGGGCCGGGACCGTCCGGCTGTCAGACCTCGTGGAGCGAGCCATCGAAACGCTCGCTTACAACCTCCTCGGCTATTTTCTGGTGGTGGAACATCCGCTGGTGGCCAATGCCGCTAGCCAAAACCAGGCGGAGTTGGCCGTTCGCCAACTCCACGAGTTGGACCGCGCGGTCGACACCGCCCGCCGCTACGCCGGTAAAAATGCGCTCATTCTCGTGTACTGCCCCTACTCCGTTGGCGGCTTCCAGTTCCTCGATTCTTCCGCCACCGCCAAAAAGACCAAATCCCGCATCCCATCCCTCTCCTGGCACAACGGCCCTGGCCGGTCGGGCTCCGATCCTGCCGGCCTGCGGACCGGACGGGCTGCGGCACCCTCTGCCGGTTTTGGCTGGGCCGCCGCCTACGGCAAGGGCTCGGATGAGGTCCACGGCATCCTGAATCCCGGCGAACTCCACGCCATTCTCCAGCGCCAGCTCTGAACACCACCCGGATCAAGGAAATCCTGGCCGCCCGCGGCCTTCGCCCCCTGCGTCAGCTGGGGCAAAACTTTCTCGCTGAGCCTACCCTCGCTGCCCAGATCGCCGAGACGATCGGGTCACCCGGATCGGAACCCGTGCAGGAGATTGGACCAGGCCTCGGAGCCCTCACCCGCGCCCTCCTCACCGCCGGCCACCAGGTCGAAGCCTTTGAGGTGGACCAAGGCCTCATCTCTTTCCTTCACGACGATTTCAAGGACGAGCCCCGCTTCCATCTCATCCATGGCGATGCGCTCAAAACTTTGCCCGCACAACCTCCCCGACCCGTTCTTTGCGGGAACCTTCCCTACTCCATCTCCACTCCTCTCCTCGTCCAGCTTGCCCTGCGCCAACCCGCCCCGGAGACCATCGTGGTCACCCTGCAAAAGGAGGTGGCGGACCGGTTTGCC
>JBEANM010000150.1:0-3306 GCA_041165425.1 Verrucomicrobiota bacterium | reverse complement strand
GAGATTCTGGTTTTGGAAAATGTCCGTTTCCACGCGGAAGAGGAGAAAAATGACCCTGCCTTCGCCAAGAAACTGCTCGGCTCCGCCAAGTTCTATGTCAACGACGCCTTTGGCTCCGCTCACCGCGCCCATGCCTCCACCGAGGCCTGCGCAAGGCTGGCCCAAAAGGCGGCCGCCGGACTCCTCATGGAAAAGGAGCTGCGCTACCTCGGCACAGAACTGTCCCAACCCAAACGCCCGTTTTTGGTCATCCTTGGCGGCGCCAAAGTGGGGGACAAAATCGGCGTTCTGCGCCTCCTTCTGCAAAAAGCCAACACCATCCTGATCGGGGGCGGCATGACCTACACGTTCCGGCTCGCCCAGGGCAAAAAGATTGGCAAATCCCTCTGCGAACCTGAGAAGGTCGATCTGGCGAAAGATATCCTGGCGGAGGCCCAAAAGCGCGGGGTGAAACTTCTCCTGCCCGAGGACACCTTGATTGTGGAACAGCTCGATTTCGCGGGTCGGAAAGTCTCCCCTGGGAAATTCACCCGGCCCGGCGAGGATATTCCGGACGGCTGGGAGGGCGTCGATATCGGCCCTCAGGCCCGGGAAGCCTATGCGAAAGAAATTGCCGGGGCTGGAACTATCCTTTGGAACGGCCCCATGGGTGTGTTCGAAATTCCTGCCTGTGCCGAGGGCACCTTTGCCATGGCCAAGGCCGTGGCCGGCAACTCCCAGGCGGTTTCCATTATCGGCGGGGGCGACTCCGTGAAAGCCATCAAAAAGGCGGGGGTGGGGAAACAGGTGACTTTTATCTCCACCGGTGGCGGTGCTTCGCTGGAATTTTTGGAAGGAAAAACCCTGCCTGGGGTGGCCGCCCTGAACGAGAAACCATGAGCCGCGCCAAAAAGTCTATTCCACGGCGGCCTTTTGTGGCCGGAAACTGGAAGATGCACCGGACCGCCTCGGACACCAAGAACCTCATCGAAGATATCGTCCAGCGGGTTCAGAAGGTGGCCAATGTGGACATGGTGGTCTGTCCGCCCTTCACCTCTCTGACGGCCGCCGCTGAGACATTGGGCCGCCATAGCGTTTTGGCCATTGGCGCGCAGAACATGCATCAGGCCAAGGAAGGTGCCTTTACGGGTGAGGTTTCCGGTCCGATGCTCCGGGAACTTGGCGTCCGGCATGTCATTCTGGGCCATTCTGAACGGCGGCAGTATTTCAATGAGACGGATGCGGCGGTGGCGGCCAAAGCGGTGGCGGCGGTCGGGTACCATCTCCGACCCATTGTTTGCGTGGGTGAAACCCTTGCCCAACGGGAGGCCAAAGAGACCATGACCGTGGTCGAGACCCAGCTGCGCGGATCCCTCGCGGGATTTCCCAAGGAAAAGATCTCCGAGCTTGTCATCGCCTACGAACCCGTCTGGGCAATCGGCACCGGCAAGGTGGCCACGCCAAAACAGGCCAATGAAGTGCACCACAAAGCTCGGACCATCCTCGCCGACCTCTTCGGCCCGGAAGGCAAGGCCATCCGGGTCATTTATGGCGGTAGCGTGAAACCGGAAAACGCGGCCGAACTGATGGCCGAGGACCAAATCGACGGCTTCCTCGTGGGCGGAGCCAGTCTCGACGCGCGCTCCTTTTTCGATATTATTGAAGTTGCCCGGCCCGCCCGGGTATCCGAAAATGATTAACATCGCCATCTACGTTCTACTGGGGATCAATATCCTCGTTTGCATTCTTTTGACCCTGCTCGTCCTGATGCAGAAACCCCGCGCCGAGGGGCTGGGGGCAGCCTTTGGCGGAAATTTTACGGAGTCGATCTTTGGCGCCCAGACCTCCGACGTTCTGACCAAGGGCACCATCTGGTTGGGGTCCATTTTCATGGTGCTGACCCTGATTCTTGCCCTCCTCTACAGTCACCGGCAGACGGCCGGGCCAAAACTGCAGGAAGAGCTCACCAAGCCCGTGGCCGCCGCCACCAACAACCTTGTGACCAATGCGGTGACCCCTGCCCCGGCGGAGTCCCCCGCCCCCGCTGTTCCGGCTCCCGCCAACCCCTAATGACCTTCTGCCGGGTGCTTCCCGGCCTGATCGGCCTTTCCCTCACCCTGCTGTTGGCGGGTTGCACTCCTGCGCCGCGTGCAGATCTGATTCTATGTAATGGGGCTGAGCCCCAGACTCTGGATCCGGCGCTGGTATCCGGACAGTTGGAAGGCCGGATCTGCGCGGCTCTCTATGAAGGCCTGACCCGGCGGGACTCTCGGGGAAAATCGGTGCCAGGGGCGGCGGAAAGCTGGGCCATTTCACCCGACGGCAAAACCTACACTTTCACCCTGAGGCCGGACCTGAAATGGTCCAACGGAGATCCGGTGACGGCGGAAGACTTTCGTTACAGCTGGCTGCGGGCTCTCAATCCAGCCACCGGGTCCCCTTATGCGGAGATCCTGTATTTCATCCGTGGAGCGGAGGATTTTCAGGCCGGGCGCGGTCCGGAGGAGTCTGTCGAGATCGCCGCCCCGGATACCAGAACCCTCGTGGTACGACTAAAAAATCCCACCCCTTTCTTCACCTCCCTCACCTCCTTCACCACCTATCTTCCGGTCCACTGGGCCACGGTCGAGAAACATGGGGATCGCTGGACCCGCCCGGAACTTTGGGTGGGTAACGGCCCATATCGCCTCAAGGCCTGGAAAGTGAACGATCGTGTCTCCTTGGAAAAGAATCCCGCCTACCACTCGCCGGAACGGATTCGCCTCAATCGAATTGATGCCTTGGCGGTCACGCGCGCCAGCACGGCCTTCAATCTTTACGCCTCCGGTCAGGCGGATGTTCTTTTGGACAAGGGACTGATTCCTTCCCTCATCATGCCCAAGCTCCGCGGGCGGCCGGATTTCCATCCCGCCCCCCTGTTTGCCACCTACTTCTACCGTTTCAATGTCACCCGCCCGCCTTTTGATAATCCGAAGGTCCGGCGCGCCTTCAGCCTGGCCATCGATAAAGAGGCGATCGTGGAAAAAATCACCCGCGGGGGCGAACCGGCGGCCCTTTCCCTGACCCCGCGCGGCGTCCCCGGATACCGGTCCCCGGAAGGGCCAGCTTTTAGTCCCGTGACGGCCAAGGCACTCCTGCGAGAGGCGGGTTATGCTGGGGGCGAGGGATTTCCCCGTGTTTCGATTCTCTACAACAAGTCCGAACTCAATGAACAGATCGCGGTGGAGGTTCAGGCCCAATGGAAAAAGGAGCTCGGCGTGAACATCGACTTGCGAAACCAGGAGTGGGCGACCTACCTGCGGTCTTTGGATTCCCTGGATTTCGACA
>JBEANM010000149.1:0-3316 GCA_041165425.1 Verrucomicrobiota bacterium | reverse complement strand
GGCCGGCGAGGCCCGCGCCCGGGATTGGCTGCGGCACGGGGACCTTTTGGTCAACGTCTCCAGCGCCGGCTGGTTGCGGGACTACGATCTGCGGGTCGGTCACCGGATGTTCATCGACGGGGACCCGATGTTTTGTCAGATCGGCCTGCTCGACGGATCCGATCCACTCTATGCCGGCCGCCTTCGTGATCACGACAGCCACTTCACTTTCGGCCTCTCCGTCGGTACCCCTGGCTGTCCCGTACCCACCGACGGAATCGCCTGGAAACCGACTGTTCAACCCGTGGCACTGGATCACTGGCCCCAGAGCTCCCCTCCGCCTCATGCCCCTTGGACCACGGTCATGAACTGGGCCAGTTACCGGCCCAAGGTCTGGGAGGGCCGGCCCTACGGGCAAAAGGATCTGGAGTTCGAAAAGTTTCTGAATCTACCGTCCATGACTCCCGCCAAATTGCGCCTCGCCATGGGTCTGGGAGTGGATGGTAAACGTCCCGCGGAGCGACTCCGCAAGCTGGGCTGGGATCTGGTGGAACCGCAGGAGGCGGTACCTGACCACCTCACTTACCGCGCATTTCTTCAGGGCTCCGCCGGGGAGTGGAGTGTGGCTAAGCATGGGTACGTGGCCGGCCAAACCGGCTGGTTTAGTTGCCGGAGCGCCTGCTATCTGGCCTTGGGCCGCCCGGTGGTGGTGCAAGAAACCGGCTGGACCCGCCATCTCCCTTCGGGCCAAGGAGCCTTAGCCTTTCGCGATGCCGCCGAGGCGGCCGAAGGCATGGCACGGGTGAGGTCTGACTACTCCGCTCACGCCCAAGCGGCCCGAAAAATGGCCCTAGAATTTTTTGACGCGAAAAAAGTTTGTCAGGAACTCTTACGGGCGGCCTGACTGGTTTTAGCGGAGCTTGCTGTATCCCATCGCCCCGGCCAGTTGGGTGGCCCGGATGATGCCCAGTTTTTTATAAACCGCCTTGCGTTGGTTTTTTACGGTGCCTTCGGAAGTACCCAACGCCGCGGCCACCTGCTTGGCCGAGAGGCCTTTGACCAGCATCCGCGCGACCTCCGTTTCACGTCGACTCAAACGGGAGATCCCTTTTCCATGTCCGTTCAGCAGGTTACGGCGAATGGTGGGAGTTTCGGCAGATCCCCCGTTGCCGACGGTTGCCAGACACTGCTTCCAATCGTCCACCCGATCCTGGAGATCCAGCAGACCTTTGACCCCATTCTTGAGGCACCAGTGGATCGTGGCGGCGTCCAGATTCTCCCCGTAAACCGCGTGGGAGTGGTGATTGCCATCGTGTTGAAAGTGGGCGCGGGCAGGAAGCAGGTGGGCGGCCAGCAACTCCAGTTGCCTAACCCCCGGACTGGCTTGCAGGGATTCGGCCGAATCAAAAAAAACCACCTCAAAACCCGCCTCCTCCCGCAGCCACCTTTCCAGAAAGCAGCGGTATAAGTCGCGATCTTCTAAAATAAATGTTCTCATTTTGGTTGTTTTTTAGACATTTTCGGTGGATTAGTTTTAAAGCGTGTGCCAAATTTTTTCCTTCCATTTGTGATGAAACGTCCTCTTTTTGTGATAAAGCGTTCCCCTCCCCCCCCCAAAAAAAAACAGCCTGATGAGCATGAAAAATTAGGATGATTCCGCCATGGATCCGCCAGGCCCGGGATATCTTTTTCACAGCCTTTGGCCAAATCGTCCTGGGTTATTTCACCTTATTTATTCAGGCAATTTATCCGGTCTGGTCTTCTCCCTTTTGGCCAGCTTCGGGCGCGGCCTTGGCGGCTGTCATGTTAAGGGGACCAAGGATGTTGGTCGGAGTTTATTTGGGACTCGTGGTCCTAGGGTTCCGATTCTTTTGGGGGCCTTACCCTTTTTGGATGCCCTGCATTATCCCCTTCGGAAACATACTGGAAACCACCTTGGCCTATTTCCTGCTCAAGCAGTTCGCTCCGAAATTCGACCTAAATTTTGGAAGTATCCGCCAACTATCCCTGTTTATTCTCTTATGTCCTTGGATCCCCGCCTTGGTCAGCGGCACTTACAGCCAGCTTTTCCTGCAATTTCTTGGCACTATCCCCCCCGAGCGCTTTCTCAGCGAACTGGCTGTTTACAGCCTTGGCAATGCCACCGGAATCCTGCTGGTGACTCCCCTCATTCTTATATGGCGTGATTTTCGGTCTTTCGTTTGGAAATCGAGCGAGGGCAAAACAATTTTTGCTCTCCTGACGGCTATGTTGGTCGGCCTCTCCTTTTATTACGCGGACTGGGCGCCCCAATGGGGACGACTGGTGGCGGTTGCCATGATTCCCCTGGTTGTCTGGGGCGTCTGGCGAACGGGAATTCGTGGAGCCACCCTGGCCTGCCTGCTGGGCTCTATTTCCTACTTTGCCTTTGATGTGCCTGGTTCGCGGCCGCTCTCGTACCTTGTGAAACAAAAACATAAGAGCGCAGAACTCCAGTTTGTCATAGAAAACAAGCTCCATCCGAACGAAGGTCTCCAACCCTCGGCACGAATGGCCCGGGAAATCTCCGACCAAATCGGCCTGCTGACCATCATTTGTATTACCATCCTTCCCTTGGGAGTCGCAGCGGACGAACTACGCCAAAAGGCCCGGCGCGACCAAATGGCGATGGCAGCTCTTTCCTCCTCTTTTTGGAATTGGAGCGCGACCACCGGTTTGGAAATAGAAAATCCAGAGATCGCCAAACTTTTCCCACCCGGCAGTCAGCTGTTTTCGGCCGACCGCCCCTCAGGCTCCATTAAAGTTTATTCAAACCAGAAAAATACCCCTACCTACCTCTCCCATTGGGCCATTCAGGACACCGATACCGCAGGACACCCCTTGAAAGTCACCGGGATCCTCCAGAACTTTACGGTGGAGGAGGAAAGAGACGCAGCCCGATTGGAGGCTCGCTTGTTGGAACTGGAGATGCAGTCCCTTCGCGCCCACCTCAACCCCCATCTACTATTTAATTGTCTAACCGGTCTCCGGGGGCTGATCAGCGAGGATCCGGCAAAGGCCCGGGAGTTTTCCGGAAATTTGGCCCGCTTTCTTCGTGCCGCGGTAGATTCCCAGAATCAGAAAACCATTTCCCTGCGGCAGGAAATCTTGATTTGCGAGGATTTTGCCCGTCTGGAGGAACTCCGCGGTCGCCCGACCACTTTGAAGGTACAGCTGGAGCCTGAGGATGGAGAGATTCAGATCCCCCCCCTAACGCTCGTGACCCTGCTGGAAAATGCGGCCAAACACGGCAACCGAAACGGCGAAAAGTTCATGCCCGTGGAAATCACATCCGCTCGACCGGACGCCCGTCATCTTC
>JBEANM010000148.1:0-3319 GCA_041165425.1 Verrucomicrobiota bacterium | reverse complement strand
CCTTGTGAGGATCTGAATGTCCTGGTGGTGGATGAGATCGGCAAGACCTACAGCGGCACCGGCATGGACACCAATGTGATCGGACGCCGCGGGGTCCACGGCTTCGAGGATCTCACCAGACCAAAAATCAACATCATCGCGGCTCTGGGCTTGGCCGCCAAAGCCCAGGGCAACGCCCTCGGGGTGGGCTTAGCCGACTTCATCACCCGTCGCCTGCGTGAAGCCATCGACGAGGAAAAGACGCGCATCAATGCTCTCACCACGGGGGATATGCAGCGGATGGCGATTCCCTGCACCTTGCGGGATGATGAGGAGTTGGTAACCACCCTCCGCCAGCGTTATGGCGAAAAACGCTGGATGTTTATCCCCAACACGCTGCATGTGGAAAAAATCTGGGCTTCCCGCGACTTAGCGGAGGAACTGCGGCGCCACCCCCGGTGCCGGGTTTCGGACCAGCCGGTTCCCCTGAATTTCCGGGGGGGACGTCTCCAGCTTTTTTAAACCGATAAATCGGCCTTCGACACGGCTTGGGTCAAGAATTCCCCGGTCCGGCCAAGCGCCTGCGGCAACGAAAGATTCGACGGGGAAATCGCATGAACGCTAAGTCCCGCCGGCAGGTTTAGCCCCGCCTCCACCGAACCGGCAAAGACATGCACCCTTTTCCCGGCGGCGAGCGCCTGCCGAACCAGGGCCGCGGGCCCCTTGCCTTCCAGGGAACTCTGGTCGAAGCGCCCTTCCCCGGTTAGGACCACATCCGCCCACCGGATCTTTCTGGAAAGATCGATCCAGGCAGAAACCAGATCCGATCCCGAAACTAACCCGGCGCCGGCAAACGCCATTAGGCCAAATCCGATGCCGCCGGCTGCACCCGCCCCCGGAATCTCCAGAAAATCCCGAGGCCGCCCGGTGCTTTGCAGAAGTTTTTGGGCCGTAGCCTCGGTCACCGATGCGAACGCTTCCAAATCTTGGAACGGTAGCCCTTTTTGCGGACCGTAGACACGCACTGCGCCACGAGGCCCCAAAAGGGGATTGGTGACGTCACACGCCACCCGAAAAGGAGGAAAATTCCGGCGCAAAGTCCCCGTAAAATTTGCCACGCGGCCCCACTGATCAGGTGTAAGCACGGGGATTTCCTTTTCCTGGGAGTCCCAAGCCTGCAAACCCAGAACTTGCAGACATCCCAAGCCAAGATCCGAGGTGCCACTCCCCCCGATTCCAAGCAAAAGCAGATCGGCACCTTTTTCCACCGCCGCCAGGAGAAGTTCGCCGGTTCCACGGGTGGTTGTTTTCCATGGATTTCGATCTTGGAGGGGAATTCGGGTTAAGCCGCTGGCGGAAGCCATATCCACCACCCCAAGAATGCCATCCCGGCCCGGGGAAATTCCCAACCGTGTCCGAACCTCCGGCGAAAGATGACTCCATGGTACCAAGCCAATTTCCCCCTCGACGGAGTTACCGAGCGGGCCCGTCACGCGATGGCGGTGCCAGGAGCCCTTTGCAGCCAGCGAGAGAATCCGGGCAAACCCTTCTCCTCCATCGGTCAAAGGACAAAGGTCGAGATCACTTCCGGATTTCCGCAGTTGTAAAGTCTCGCCCACCAAGCGGCAGGCCTCCTCCGCTCCCAAGGCATCCTTGAACTTATCAAAAGCAACCAGAACACGCATGGAGGATGATGCCGGCTTTTACCGCCACGGCATGGGTGGAAAGACTTAGCTCAGCGTGACCTTAAACTTGAAGGGGCTGTCGTCGGCCCCAAGCAGGATTTCGTTGTCCCCGCCGCGCAAGTCGCACGTCAACGTGTCCTCCGCCAAGCCAATTGCGGTGTCATTCACCACCGTGCCGACGGTGCTGCCGCGGTCGCGGACAAAGAAGTGGTCCCCCTCCCGCTCGATCGAGCAGTGGTTGCGGGAAATCTGGTAGGGTTTGTCATCCGCGACCGCGAGGTCATTGGCGGCAAAGACCGTGGCCCCCTTGCCCTGCACCTCGTGCTTACGGCCGATCCGGAAAGGAAATTTTGTGATGGTGACCACCGGTTCCGGCAAACGCGCCCGGGCATGCTCGGTGAGCGCCTGAAGAACGACAGACTGATAACCTCCCGGAGGCGGAGGGGGCGCCGCCGGTTTGGCGGCGGCGGGGCCAGCGCCAGGTGCGGGTGCCGCGGTTGGCATGACCGTGCGGGTCAATTCCAAGGATGGCGGTGCCACCGGGGCAACCACTGGGGCCACGACCCGCGGCACCGGGGCGGCGATAGGGCCGGGAGTTGGGGCGGCTACCGCAGCCTGCTCAGCCTTGGCGCGTAGCCGCATTTCCAGCCGGAGCCGGTCGTTGGCGGTCCGCAACCGCTCAAAAAAGGAGGCCATGTAGGGGATGAGAACCTCGGGCCGGGAGAGAACCAGTTCGTTGAAGTTTTCGGGGGTGAGGACTTCACACTCGGTAACTTCCAAAGCCTGGGCCGAGGCCGAGCGGGGACGCTCGTCGACCATCGCCATTTCACCAAAAATGTCCCCCTCCCCCAGCTGGGCAAGGATCACGGGCTTGCCATCGGCCAGAATGCTGATTTCCACCCGTCCCCGCAGGATCCGAAATGCCTCTTGGCTGGTATCTCCCTCGCGAAAAATTACCTGCCCCGGTTGGAAGACGGTTGCGTTGGACATGAAAGAACAAAATGGGGCTTCCTGTCCCTGCGGGCAAGCTTGCGCCCCCTGCTTTGAGCGTTGAGCCCGACCCTCGGCTCTTTTATTCAAGTAGACCGATGCCAGGCCTCCGCTTCCTCCCCATCACCCTTTTCCTGGGACTAGCCCTTTCCTCCTGCCGCCCGGCGCTCGAGCCGTTCCGCCTGCCGGAGGACATGTCCTTCAAGGATCTCGTCTCCGGCCAGTCTTACGACACCGGCTCCCTTCGGGGAAAACTTCTCCTCATCAATTTTTGGGCCGCCTGGAGTCCGGCCAGCACCAAGGAGCTACCCGAATTAGCCGAGTTGGCAAAAAGGTTCGGCTCCAAGGGACTCGTCCTTCTCGGGGTCTGTCTTGACGATGCCCCGCCGGCCGAACTCCTCGTCTTTGCCGAACGCCAAGGAGTTCGCTATCCGCTGGTCTGGCCCGGGGAAAAACTCCTGGACGAGATTCAACCTCTGGAAACCATCCCCTACACCATCCTGATCGGCAACGACGGCAAAATTCTTGGCCGTTTTCGTGGCCCCTTTAAGCCCCGCGATCTGCGCGAGGCGGTGGAAAAGAATCTCTAAGCCCCGGCCTCCGCCACCAGATCCTCGCACCACGGCAGAACCGTCTCCATCGGCAAGCCGATCACGTTGCTCCGC
>JBEANM010000147.1:0-3373 GCA_041165425.1 Verrucomicrobiota bacterium | reverse complement strand
TACCGACGAACAGCAAGCGTTCCCCGCTAGCCAGAGGACCCAGGATTGGGTCAGATGGGATGGTGAATTTTTGGGAGAGGCCTGCCGTCCGGCTTTTTTTCGTCTTCTTGCTTTTAGGTGGTTTTGCCGGTTGGATCTTTCAGACGGTCTCCCTCCCTCCGACTCTCCGGGATCTTTGGAACGAAGATCAGACCATCGCGGAGGCGGCCACCGCCTTGACGGAAGAGCAGCAGTTCCAGCAGGAATTAGCTCGATTGCCCTCCCCTCCCCAAAACCATGCCCCCCAGGTGGCCGATTTACTCCAACGCCTCGAGCACCTTCCACCCACCCCATATATCCTTCAGGTCGCCCGGCAAAGGGATATTGCCGTCCGCCAGGGGGAAATCGCCCCGACATGGAATTCCGCCGAATTGGCCGCGGAAGCCGATTCACAGGCGGCTTTTCGGGCAGCCTGGGAGCCCTTTCTAAGCGGTCCACCAGTTGAGTGGGAAAAGTATCCTGATTCCGCCCGTCTTTTCCGAAATAACCTAATGACTCTTCTTGAAAATCCGGGGGGCGGAAAGATTTCAGACGAGATTTTTTTAGGTCCGGATTTTCGGTTGATCAAATTACTTCAGGGTCTCGGCACCCTTCGGTTTGGGGCATTATCCTCTTGGAGCCTGACCGACACGGTTTTTCTGTCCAATCTACTCCTAGACAAAACTACGTCTTTTCAAGGCCCAGACGATCTTCTTCGCGCGGTCTTCGCCAATTTTCCGCCGCCGCCATCGGTCGATCATCTGCGGTCAGGGCTCCGAGTCGATCGTTCCCTGTTTTTATCCGCGGCTCGATACCTGGAGGCTCTACCACCCTCTACCTCGGCACACCTTGGATTGACTGGTTTTTTGAGGGAATCCCGGGACGCCGATTGGTTGGAGGGGCGTCTTCCCAGGCCCGATATGGATGTCGTCGAAATGGCGACCTACTTGCGCCAAGCCTCACAACAAATTTCATTTTTAGAACAAAAGACCTTTCTAACACAACAAGCTTGGCAGCAATGGCTGGCTGGAAATCCCACCCAAGGTCTTCCTGTGATTCTGGCCGAATCTTTGCGAGGCATTCAGGAGTTCGAAACGACCAGAACACGCCACCAGCTTACCCAGGCGTTTTTAAGAGCGGCCCTGAGGTTCCGGGATGCTGGCTTGAATGCGTCTCGCCAAACTCCTGATCCCTCTAGGCCCGGGCAATTTCTACAAGTTGAGAGTTCCAATGGTAGAACTGTGATTTCTTCCTTATGGAAGCCAGATCCTTCAACGGAACCACTATCTTTTACTCTGTGGCCGGAAATTGAAAGTCCCTAAGTTAAATCAATAACTGGAAAAACTTCTCCGGATGCCCAAGATCCGTGAAAACCGCATCCGCCCCGCAGGCCTGAAGTTGTTCCACGGAAAACGAGCCGGTGGCCACCGCGATGGCCTTGGCCCCAATGGCCCGCGCGCACGCCACATCGTGGGGAGTATCGCCAATAATGTAGATTCGTTCTGAAGGAAACTCCTCCCCATGGCGTGCGTGGGCCCGCCGTTGGGCATGGGGTCCCAGCTCGTTTCGCACGGAAGAGTCATCGGCAAAGGCACCAAATTCAAAAAAGTGATTCACCCCATAGCGCGAAAGCTTTAGGCGCGCTCCCTTTTCAATGTTTCCGGTCAGCAGCCCCTGCACCAGATCGGGACGCCGATGCGCTTCTTCCAGAATTCCGAGAATTCCGGGATGGAGGCCGCCCTGGCGCCGGGGTAACTCCTCAGCCAGCCGCTCCACATACTCGTCAAGAAAACGGGCAATCTCCCTTTCTCCATGCGGCAGCCCTTCTCGCGCGAGGAGCTGTTCGACAATCCACTTATCCGTCCGGCCGGCAATCTCCAGCCCCTGCAGCCCGCGGGCCATGCCGTGCAGCTTTTCCATGGCGTGACCAAGGGCAGACTCCCCTGCCTTGCCGGTGTGAAGGATTGTCCCGTCGATGTCCCAGAGCAGGAGTTTCCGGGGCTTTTTCGCGCCCGAACTCACATTCCCATCACGCTGTAACCCGAATCCACATACAGCGTCTGCCCGGTCACCCCGGCTCCCCCGTCCGAAGCCAGAAACACTCCCATCGCCCCCAACTCCTCGAGGGTAATGTTACGCTTAAGCGGGGCATGTTGCTCGTAGTGGCTCAGCATGGAGGAAAATCCGCTGATCCCGCGAGCGGCCAGGGTGTTCACCGGCCCGGCACTGATCGCGTTGACCCGGATTTTTTTCGGCCCAAGATCGTAAGCGAGATAGCGAACGCTTGCCTCCAACGCGGCCTTGGCCACCCCCATGACATTGTAGTGGGGCACAACTTTCTCCGCCCCATAGTAACTCATCGTCACCACGCTGCCGCCTGCGGACATCAGGGAGGCGGCCGCCCGGGTTACCGCGACCAAAGAGTAGGCACTGATATCATGGGCCACCCGGAAGGCCTCCCGGGAGGTGTCCACAAAGTTTCCTTCCAAAGCCTCTTTTGGCGCGAAGGCCACGCTGTGCAACAAAAGGTCGACCTGAGGGGACCTGCCCTTCACAAAATCGAAAAATCTGCTGATGTCCTCATCCCGGCTCACATCGCAGGGTGCCACAGGAGTGTCGGCACCAAAGGTCGCTGCCAACTCCTCCACGTTTTCCTTCAACCTTTCGCCCTGATAATTAAAGATCAGCTTGGCCCCGGCCTGGGCCCACGCCTGAGCAATCCCCCAGGCAATGCTGCGTTTGTTGGCGACCCCGAAAACCACCCCCACTTTTCCTTCTAAAGGCTTTTTCATGTCCGCCCAAAGTGCCCTCCCCCTACCCCAAATGTCACGCCCAGAGTGCAGTAAGGGAAAATCGCTAAATCCTTCCGCCGAAAGCTTTTAGGATTATTTGTTACGGGCCTTAAATATGCCGCAAGTGACTCTCCTACAGGTTTTTACATGTTATTATACATGTTATTTTTATCTCAGCTTCCTTGACGAGGGGGAGACTGTTTTTAGTTTAACCTAATGCCACAGGTCATCGATTTGACCCAAGCGGTGGCCAAAAAGACCTTCCACAAAAAAACGCCTTTCCGGCTGGGTCTTTTTGGAACCTTGGTTGTGTCCAACCTTCTTTGGTTGGGGCTCTTCGGCGTTGCCGTGGTCTCCCTCATCGGGGTCACCCGCTTCTCCGCCGCTCTCTCGAAAAGCTATCTGGAGGAAAAGTGGAATTCCCTTCAAGACCGCCTTGCCCAGCGCAAGGAGTTGGAAGAGCGGGATCTACAGATCGCCCGCCTGATTGCCTCCCAAAACTCCGCCACCACCGACGTGCTCGGACTGGCCACCCACATTTCCAAGATTCTGGAATCTGCCAA
>JBEANM010000146.1:0-3393 GCA_041165425.1 Verrucomicrobiota bacterium | reverse complement strand
ACCCCGGTAAACCGCTCTAAAGATCCAAACGGAGCCCGATGAATCATCACCGGCCGATGCTTGGCATTATCCGCACCCGTATAAGTCAACCCGAACCGCTCGGGCAGGTTGTAGTCCACCTGCACCGTTCCCAGTTGCCACTCCCGCCCGATCACATCCTTCACCACAAAATCGATCTTCGGACCGTAAAAGGCTGCCTCCCCCGGCTCCTCGCTCGTTTTCACTCCCAGCCTTTTGGCCGCCTCCTTCACCGCCTTCTCCGCCTTATCCCAAAGCTCCTTCGCCCCCACATACTTGTCCGAAGTCGGATCCCGCAAGCCAACCCTCACCCGAAACTCGTTAATCCCAAGGGTGTCTAACACCAGTCGTACCATCTCCAGACAGCCTTCTACTTCCTTCGCCACCTGCTCCTCGGTGCAGAAAATATGGGCGTCGTCCTGAGTAAATCCCCGCACCCGGGTCATCCCGTTTAGCTCCCCTGACTGCTCCCAGCGGTAAACGGTACCGAACTCCGCCAACCGCACCGGGAGATCCCGGTAGGAACGGGGGCGCGAGGCGTAAATCCGGATATGCATTGGGCAGTTCATCGGCTTCAGCAAATAGCCCTCGATCTCGCCCTTACTGATCCGGTTGCTTAGATCCGCGCAGCTACACTTCTCTTTCGCCATCTGATCCAGTGTCTCCCCGTCCACCAGCGGCGGGTATTGGGACTCCCGGTAGTACGGGAAATGGCCGGAGGTGCGGTACAGCCCAAGCCGGCCGATATGCGGCGTGAACACCTGCTCGTAGCCACGCTTGCTCAACTCCTCGGAAAGGAACTTTTGCATCTCCTGCCGCACAATGGCCCCGTTCGGAGTCCACATCACCAGTCCTGGCCCCACCTCGTCGTCGATCAGGAACAGATCCAGCTCCTTTCCTAGCTTCCGGTGATCGCGCAGCTTTGCCTCCTCGATCTGCTTCAGATACGCCTCCAACTCCTCTTTCCTCGCAAACGCCGTTCCGTACAACCGTTGCAGCTGTGCATTCTTCTCATCCCCACGGTGGTAAGCCCCGGCCACGGACAGCAACTTGAACGCCTTCACGTGACCCGTGCTCTTCACGTGGGTCCCGGCGCACAGGTCGGTGAAATCGCCGTTGGTGTAGAAACTGATCGCCTCACCCTCCGGGATGTCGGCCAAACGCCCCACCTTGAAGGTCTGCCCGCGCGATTCGAACCACTTCTTGGCCTCGTCCCGCGTCACCTCTTTCCGGACAAAGGGCTGGTCTTCCTTCGCCACCTTGGCCATTTCCGCCTCGATCTTGGCAAAATCCTCCTCCGTAAAGCGGTGCTTGAGATCGAAATCATAATAAAAACCCGTCTCCGTGGGCGGTCCGATATCCAACCGGGCGTCCGGCCACAACCGCAAAACGGCCGTCGCCAGCATGTGCGCGGCAGAATGTCTTAACTCTTCCAGCGGGGTCATGGCCATCGCATCAACCTAGGGAACTCCGGCCTTACGCACCAGCCGCCACCCTCCGGCCCCATCCCTTACCTCCCACCCCGCCTTCGCCAGCTCGTCCCGCAACCGGTCCGACTCCTTCCACTCCTTCGCCTTCCTTGCCGCTTCCCGCGCCTCAGCCAACTTCCGCACTTCTTCCGGAACCTCCACATCCTTCTCGAAATATGGCGCCACACCCAACACGCCCAGGATCCGATCCATTCCCGCCAACTCCTCCGCCGCCTCCTCGGCCTTCATCCCCTGCCGACGCTTTCGGTCCACCTCTGCGGCCGCGGTGTACAGTGCCCCCAACGCCTTTGGCGTTTCTAAATCATCCCGCAAAGCCTCCCACGCCAAACCGAAAGACCCCCAACCCGCCTTCGCCACCTTTTTTCCTGCCGCCGTCTCCGCCAATCCTGCATGGACTCGGCCCAGCTTTTCCCGACCGTGCCGCGCGGCCTGCATCGTGTCCCAGGAAAAGTTCAGCGGCTGGCGGTAGTGACCCGATAACAGCACCAACCTCAGATCGGCCGGCTCGTACCCTCGCTTGGCCACATCCTCCAGCGTGTAGAGATTGCCCAGACTCTTGCTCATCTTCCGGCTCTCCACCAGCAGGTGGGAGACGTGAAACCAGTGCCGGACAAACGCTTTGCCGGAAGCGGCCTCGCTCTGGGCGATCTCATTCTCGTGGTGCGGGAATATAAGATCTGCCCCACCCCCGTGCAGATCGATGGTCTCCCCCAAAATCTCCATCGCCATTGCGCTGCACTCCAGATGCCAGCCGGGCCGACCCTTCCCCCAGGGACTTTCCCAAAAAACATCCCCGTCCTCAGGCTTATACCCCTTCCATAAGACAAAATCCGCCGCCTGCTCCCGCGCATACTCGTCCGCATCCGCCCGTCCCGAGGCCCCCTCCTTCAACTCCCGCTCATCGAGGCGCGACAACTTCCCGTAATTCGCAAACGACTTCACCCGGTAGTAGACCGATCCGCCCGACTCGTAGGCATGGCCCGACTTCACCAATCGCTCCACCAGGGCGATCTGTTTCAGGATAAACTCCGTCGCCCGCGGTTCCTGGGCCGGCTTCTTCAGCCCCAGCGCCTCCCCGTCCTTGTGAAACCGGCCCGTCCAACCCTGGGTGAAATCCCCCAGCTTCTGCTTGGCCTCTCTCGCTCCTTTGATCGTCTTGTCGTCCACATCGGTGAGGTTACGCACGTGCTTTACCTCTCCGCCCGTCGCCTCCCAGACCCGGACGAGCAGGTCCTGAACCACAAAGCTCCGGAAATTTCCGATATGGGCCGGACCGTAGACCGTCGGTCCGCAGGCGTAAAACTTGAGAGCCTTGCCGTCCGAGGCCGTCAGAGGCCGTACCGACCTCGTCGCCGTGTCAAAAAGCCTGACCGCCTCCATCCGCAGAAAATAACAGGAAGTTTATAAACATAAACCTCATAGCTAGGTAGGGCGGCCTCGACGAGGCCGCCTGCGATGATCGATTGAATCGACCGTCACCTAGGCGGGGTCAT
Organism: Verrucomicrobiota bacterium; assembly: GCA_041165425.1. Lineage (GTDB taxonomy): Bacteria > Verrucomicrobiota > Verrucomicrobiia > Methylacidiphilales > Verrucolacustridaceae > Verrucolacustris. The sequence goes on along the minus strand of JBEANM010000146.1, from coordinate 392 downwards.
CGACCCCGCCCTCCCTACCTTCCACCTCCCGCCTTCCACCGGGGCTACTTTTCAGTAGAATTACGAATTCTTCGTAAACCTAAACGTAAACCTAAACGAACCCCTTGAGCCGTAAGTTCAATATTCATATCAGACCACGAAGAATTCGCCGTTCCCCAGGAGTCCGGCGGCTGTTTTCGGAAACGTCCGTCTCCCTGTCCCACTTGGTTGCCCCCCTCTTTGTGAAAGACGGTTCCGGCGCCCCCACCCCGATCCCCAGTCTTCCCGGACATTTCCGTCATTCTCTTGCCTCACTCCTCCGCCACGCGAACCGACTCGCCAATCGTGGGATCGGCGGGATCGCCATCTTTCCCTGCATCGAACCCTCCCTCCGCACCCAAGACGGGCGGGCT